>JBAJNM010000036.1 GCA_036881865.1 Parvularculales bacterium
GGACATATAATTTTCCCACGTTGCCTTATCGGCAATCAGAGAAAAATCTCGGTCCGAGTCAATCCCGTCCGTCAAGCTAATATCTGTCGGTCCAATATGCAGGGTTTGTTTGTCTCCATCGGTTACATCCAACCCTATTTTCAATCTCTGAAATTGCATTGACCATGCAATGGTCGGATTGTTTTCATGAGACTGAGTCAGAGTATTAAACATGCTTCTCTCCTTCATTCTGGTGCTGTCTGGCAAAACCGGCCTTTAGTAAATCATTAATTTGGGTTTCATCAAAACCGGCTTCCCGCAAAACATCGCATGTATGCTCGCCAATATAGGGACCGCGATGGTGAACCCCGCCGGGCGTTTCAGTCATTTTTACCGGCGTACCGGCGACCGGCGCTTTATGGGCGCTGCCCGGTACGTCAATTTCCGGTAGCATATCGCGCGCGGCGAAATATGGATCTTGAGCAATATCGGCCATATCCATCACTGGTCCCATCGGTACTTTGCCACCAATGCGCTGCTTGATTTCGTCCTTGGTAAAATTTTTCGTGACAGCGCTGATGCCCGCAATTACTTCTGATGTGTTGCCCATGCGCCAACTGATTTTAACTTTCTCGGCATCTACCAGCAATTGTGGCGCATCCAATTCACGGCACAGGGTCTCATAAAAATTATCCTGCGGGGCGGCAATGGTTACAAAACCATCCTTGGTCGGAAACATACCGAACGGAGCAATAAACGGGTGATGATTCCCTTCGGGCCGCGGCGTTTTCTCGGCAATGAAATGCTGATAGACCATGCGCTCGGATACAGACAAAACGCCATCCACCATTGACACATCGACAAACTGACCTTGTCCGGTATTGCGGGCGTGGTGTACCGCCGCCAATATGCCAAATGCCATGAACATGCCTGGCGCAATATCACCAATCCCCGGTCCGACCTTGGTAGGCGTCTCACCATCGGGACCGGTGATGGACATCACCCCACCCATAGCCTGCGCCACTACATCGAAGGCCGGCCAGTCAATATATTCGGAACTACCGGTGCGTGCATCGCCAAAGCCGCGCAGACAGGCATAGACAAGCTTAGGGTTTTCTTCACGCAACGTCTCATAGGCGAGACCCAGCTTATCCATCACCCCATGACGGAAATTTTCGGCCAGAACATCAGCGTTGCGAATAAGCCCGATTAGTGCCGCTCGGCCTTCTTCCGACTTCAAATTGAGTGCAACTGACCGCTTATTGCGATTGACGCTTTGAAAATAGCCGCTATGGGTTTTTTGTGTGTCATCGGCGAAATATGGTCCGGCAGTGCGACTCAAATCGCCGGAAAGACTTTCAATTTTGATGACGTCAGCACCATGGTCAGCCAATATCATGGTACCGAATGGCCCAGCCAGAGCCTGGGTCAGGTCAATCACCCGAATGTCACGCAAAGCGCCGAATGGTTTTCTGTCTTTCATACCAACTCCCAAACCTATGAAATGGCAAAGCCGCCCAACGTGCAAGAGGCAGGGTTGCTTCATCACAGACATGATATGTCCAATGTCGGGGGTTTCAAGCGTAACTGTTTTTTGGCAGTCTAGTCATAGAAAGGGAGCGAAGTTTCATGTCTGCTACATATCAACTTGCTGATAAAATCGTTGCTTTGCGTAGCGACGAGTTGGACGCGGAAGCCGAAACCGTTGCCAAACAATGTCTGCTTGACTGGTTTGGTGTGGCACTACAGGGGGCCCAGGAACCGGTCGCCGATATCATGGCCGGTGAACTGGCAGGTGCCAAAGGTGACAATAAAGGTAGCCATTCGCTAGTCGGGCGGCGAGAGAAAGCCGATTTAATTGATGCGGCGATGATTAACGGAACCATCGGTCACGCACTGGATTATGACGACGCCATTCCGGCCTCGATGGGCCACGCTACCGTGCCGGTAGCACCGACCGTTCTGGCGCTGGCCACCGAAATGGACGCTAGCGGCGATATGGCGGTGAGGGCTTTCCTCGCCGGTTATGAAGCCGAATGTGCGCTGGGCAGATATTTTGGCGAACAACATTATGCGCGTGGCTATCACGCTACCGGCACGATCGGTACATTTGGCGCTGCCGCTGCCGCTTCCCTGCTTCTGGGACTTGATGCCAAGCAAACAGCCCGCGCTTTGTCGCTGGCCGCCACACAGGCCTCGGGCCTGAAGGCTTTGTTTGGTTCAATGGGTAAGCCCATGCATGCCGGACGTGCAGCGGCTGATGGCCTTCTGGCGGCGCGTCTGATTGCGCGCGGCTTTGACAGCATTGAAAACGGATTGGAAGTGAAACAGGGCGCCGGTCATGTGCTGGCCGGCAATGAGCCGGATAAAGATATTCGACTGGATAAATTCGGTACGCAAATTCGTGGCACATTGTTCAAATATCACGCCGCCTGTTACGGCACCCATGCGCCGATTGAAGCGGCACGCGATTTTATGGCGGCCCATAATGTGGACGACGTTGAAAGCATTGAAATTCATGTCGGCACAGCTACCATCGGCATGTGTGATATTGAAGCGCCTACCTCGCCGCTGGAATGCAAGTTCAGCCTGCACCAAACTGTGGCCATGGCGCTTGCCGGTGTGGACACAGCAAGTCTCGAAAATTATTCTGCCGCCAAGGCAGCGGATCCAAAACTTACTGCTTTACGCGAAAAAATGAGCGTTATTAGTGGGTTTGAAGATGAAACGGGAATTATGAGCGCCAAGCTTGTGATTAAGACCAAGGACGAAACGGTAGAATTTTATCGCCATATGGGCCACCCGAATGACAATCTTGAAGATCAACAAAACCGGTTGGAAGCCAAATATGACGCATTGGCAAGACCCGTGTTGGGAGAGGCAGCCGATGAGTTGAAACGGGCGGTTCTGGATTTACCGCAAGCACCGCATGTACATCATCTGATGCAGTCAGCGGTGCCTGTTTAGGGTATCGGTAATCTGCGCTATTTGCCGAGTAGATTATCGGAAATTATGCGCTGCTGGATTTCCGAACTACCTTCAAATATTTTGGTCAGCCGCGCATCACGCCAATAGCGTTCCACCGCATGCAAAGTGGTGTACCCGGCCCCACCCAGAATTTGCAGAGCTTCCGAAGTCACCCGCTCGGCCATTTCGGCAGCAAAATATTTGACCATGGCCGCTTCAGTATCACAGCGCCGCCCACTATCTATCTCATTACAGACGAAATAAAGCAGTTGGCGCGCCGCTTCGACTTCGGTCGCCATAGTGGCGATTTTGAAGCGGATGGACTGAAATTTTTCAATGGCACGGCCGAATTGTTCACGCTCTTTGGCGTAAGCCATGGCATCTTCTAGCGCACCCTGCGCCAGACCGATGGAACGCGCCGCCGTATGGGCTCGCGCTGCTTCAAGACCTGAGGCAACCGCTTTGAACGCATTGCCCTTTCTGCCGACAGCGGCATATTTCGGCGTACGGGCATTGTCAAAAGCTAGTTCATAAGTGCGCCAGCCGTGATAGCCTATTTTCGGGATCGGTGCGCCGGAGCAACCCTCGGGAAATTCACCGCGCGGTTTTTCGAACGCCACCGCTGTCAGACCGGCCCATCGCGGTGCGTCCGGATCGGTCTCGGTGCGGCAAATGACATGAATGAAATCAGCACGGTCGGCAAATGTGCACCAGTATTTATTGCCTGTGATCAACCAATGGTCGCCATCATCGACGGCGCGGCAGGTAATGGAAGCGATATCTGAACCGGCATTGGGTTCTGACATGGAGAAAGCGCCAAGATATTTACCTTGCGCCATCAGCGCAGTTTTTTCGGCCCGTTCTTCTTCAGTCGCAGCCGGAATAGAGCGGTAGAAACCATTGCCGCGGGCAATGATGGAGGCAACGCTCATCCAGCCGCGCGCCAATTGTTCTGCAACCACGCAATATTCGAAACAGCCAAGACCCAAGCCGCCTTTTTCTTCGGGAATTGTAATACCGAAGTATCCCATTTCACCCATCTTATCGATAAGGTCGTCAGGAATATCGCCTTTTTCCGGATCCAGCTTATTGGCCACCGGCAGCACTTCATTTATCGTGAACACGCGCGCAGTATCACGGATTAAAATCCGCTCTTCGCTCCAATAACCTGATGCGTTTTGCGCCTTTTCGATCATTTCAGCTGCTGACATATTTTCCTCCTACATGCCAATCAAATTGGCACGATTGACGGTGTTCTGAAACAGCCGCGCAGATGCGGCGTCCACCATGACACCTTTATGACCCACCGATCCCAGACCTTCGGCGGCAGCTTTTTCATAAACATCAATAATTTCGCGGGCGAAGTCGACATCAGACTGGCTTGGCGAAAACACCTCCAGTGCCGGTTCAATTTGTGCCGGATGAATAGCCCATTTGCCAACCATTCCCAGCGTTAAAGCGCGCAGGCATTCGACCCTATAGGCTTTGTCATTTTTGAAATCGGCAAACGGCCCGTCCACCGCATCAATACCGACAGCGCGTGCGGCAATGGTCATGTGATAACGCGGATAGTGGAAAATATCACCGGGATAACCATCTGTGCGGCCAATATTTTTGACCGCCAGACCCTGACTGGCGGCATAATCACCCATGCCGAAAATCATACATTCCAGTCTTTCACAGCTATTGGCAATCTCTACCACATTTTGCATGGCCTCAACTTCTTCAATCAAAACTTCCAAACCGATACGGCGTTCCAATCCCAGCTTCATTTCCAGCTGGCTCAACAGTTTATCGGCAAATTGCACATCCGAGGCGTTCATCGGCTTGGGCAGCATAATCGTGTCAAGGTTTTTGCCGGCCTTTTCGACAACGGTGATGATATCCTCATAACACCATTCAGTACCCACATCATTGACCCGCACACAGCGTACCGTCTTGCCCCAATCGAGATTGTTCAGCGCCTCGGCAATCGTGTCACGTGCGCCAGGCTTGGCCGATGGGGCCACAGCGTCTTCCAGATCACAAAACACGTGGTCGGCAGCAGACGCCGCCGCTTTGGTCAGCATTTTTTCACTGACTCCCGGAACGGCCAGTTGTGAACGGCGCAGACGCATAAGTTTTTGGCTCATATCAACCTCCTTTTATTCAAGCAGTCTAACAATAATGCGCGGTGACACTATCGCCAATATGATGAAAGCTCTTTATCACATATCCGATATAGCAGTGTTGTCTATTTTCGGGCATTTTTGGTTAAATTATGACTCTATTGAAATGACGGAGGTGACAGTGAATTTTGACCCAACATTTGACGGGCGCATAAAACTGCCCCTTATCGTGGCGCCGATGTTTCTGGTGTCTAATCCATCACTTACTCTAGCTGCCGCCTCACAAGGTGTTATCGGCAGTTTCCCTGCGCATGCTACGCGCACGCGCGAGATATTCAAGGATTGGCTGGATGACATGCAGGCCGGTCTTGCCGAACTGGATAATCCACCGCCTTACGCAGTCAATCTGGTAGTGCATCCGACCAATGAGCGTATGCCGGGCGATTTAGAATTATGCGAACGCTATAAAGTGCCGATTGTACTGACCTCGAAAGGAGCGCCCAAAGATACGTTTTCGCGCATCCATGATTGGGGCGGGTTGGCATTTCACGACGTTTCCTCAGCACGCCACTCTGAAAAAGCGGTTGAGGCCGGCGCTGATGCCTTGATTGCCGTATGCGGCGGGGCCGGTGGTCATTGTGGAACGATCAACCCGTTCGCACTGGTCAATGAGATTCGTGAGGTGACCGATAAGCCGATTATCCTAGCAGGCGGGATGAGTACCGGTCAGGACATTTTGGCCGCACAAGCCATGGGAGCAACTTATGTCTATATGGGTACGCGCTTTATCGCCTGCAATGAAAGTATGGCGGATACCCGCTATGCGCAAACGCTGATTGAATGCACCTCAAAAGATATTTTCTTTTCAGCGGCTTTGGACGGGGCGCCGGCCAATTGGGTGACACCGTCTCTCATCGAAGCTGGAGTGGATTTAGAAGAACTGGCAACCACCATTCCGGGTGAGGTTATGCCATCGGGCAAGGTGGCTGAGCGCTATTCAAAAGTGTTATCGGCCGGTCATGGTGTAGGTATGGTTAAGCGAATCGAAAGTGCGGTGGATTTATGTGCTCACCTAAAAAGCGAATACGACACCGCCAAAACAGCCATGCTGGCTTAAGGTTCTCATGTAAGATGCCTATATCACGTATAAATTATATTACAGAATATGATTTGGATTCTGCTACCCGTTGCGCTAGGAAAAAAAGGAGAGATAAATAATGCAGGAAAAAAATCTCATTAATGCCAAATTGATTGCCCAGAATAAGGGACTGCCGCACGATTGGTTTGCCGATTGGCGAACCGATGATCCGGTACACTGGAACCCTCCCAATCCAGACTACACCACCGAGCTGGTAGGGGGAGCGCTGGATAAGGGTTTCTGGGTGTTGACCCGCTATCAGGACGTCTATGACGTATCGCGAGACCAGGAGCGGTTTTCCTCGCACACGGGCGGGCCTGTTATCTGGGATTTAAACCCCGAACAACTTGCCATACAACAGGCCGGATTGATGGGTATGCCTATACATGAACACAGCCAGACCAAACGGCTAATCATGCCTCCTTTTGCGCCAAAAGCACTTGCCGCCTTTAGCGATAAAATCACCGCAGCCGCGGCAGCGATTGTTGATGATGTTGCCAGTCTCGGGCAGTGCGAATTTGTTTTTGATGTTGCTTCCAAACTGCCCGTCTATACATTTTGTGAGTTGATGGGCATTGCACCGGAAGACCGCAAAAAAGTTTTCAAGCTAGGCAACGAGCTGGCCGATATTGAAAACCGCAAACCTGAGCATAATCCGAACGAAGGCCTGTTTGAACTGGCAATGAAGGTTTGCGCCGAAAAACAAGATACCCCTGACGAGACTATAATGAGCCGTCTTTTGCATGGTGAAGTCGATGGTGAAAAACTGAACACGTTGCAGGTGCAAATGTTCTTTGTCACCATGTCAATTGCTGGTCATGAAACCACCCGCTCGACTCTGGGTCATTTTCTCCGCCTCATGCACGAACATCCCGACCAGCGGGCCATCTTGATGGAAGATCTTAAAGGGCGATTGCCAAACGCCATTCATGAAGTGCTGCGCCATTCGCCGCCAGTTATCAAATTCCGCCGTACGGCAACGCAGGACACACGGATTGGCGATACAGATGTCAAACAGGGCGATAAAATATATCTCTCCTATCCGGCGGCCAATCGCGACCCTGCGGTGTTTGACGATCCGGACCGGTTTGACATTCTACGTCCCAATGCTGACCAACATTTATCCTTCGGCACCGGCCCGCATGTCTGTGTCGGGGCGCGGTTGGCACTAATGCAATTGCAATCGATGTTGCACTGCCTGCTGACCCGCTTGCCAGATATTAAACCGGTCGGTGAGATGCGTTACATGCGGTCTATCTGGTTCAACGCTATCATCGATATGCCGGTACGCTTTACCGCCGAATGACCCACAGGCTCGCCAAGAACGCGCCATCAAAGGAGAGAAGCCATGAAAGTAACAAATAAATCCGCCATTGTGACCGGTGGTGCCAGCGGTATTGGTCTGGCTATAGCCCGCGAACTTACAGCACGTGATTGCAAAGTCGTCATTGCCGATTGGGATGCAGAGGGAGCAAAAAATGCGGCAGAAGAATTGGGAGAGAACGCTCTTGCCATGCATTTTGACGCTGCGGATATTGCTTCTGTAGAATCTTTGGCCGATCAGGCGTGGGAAGCAACCGGCGGGATTGATTTTGTCTTTGCCAATGCCGGCGTTAGCTCCAATGCGCCCTTATTGCAGGCCGAAGCCGTTGCCTTTGACTGGCTTATGAATGTCAATGTACGCGGCGTTTGGGCAACCGGCAAAGCGTTCATTAACAAAATGATTGCAGCCGAACGCACCGGCCACCTCACCATCACTGCCTCCGAGCATTCGCTTGGTCTGCAACACGCAGGAGCCGGATTTTATACGGCGTCCAAACATGCGGTTCTAGGACTGGCCGAAGTCATGCGTGCGGAGTTGCCGGAAAATATTGGTATTTCGGTTTTTTGCCCCGGTCTGGTTGAAACAAATATATATGATGCCGGTCGCTTCGGCGTTCTTCCGCCAGCCCCTGAAGAAATGAAGGCTTTTGGAGCCGCCATTATGAGTAAAGGCATGGCGCCGGATATTGTGGCGCGGGCGGCCGTTAACGGCACGGAAAAGGGTGCCTTTTATATTGTGACCCATCCGACGGCGTTTGCTGCGGCTGAAAAACGCTTCAACGAGATAAAGCAGGCGTTTGATGATCAGGCGCCAATGACCGATCATGCTAAGCGCTATGATGTGAATACAGTCGTTGCGGAGGTATTGGACGAATTGAGTTGAAAATTTTCAGGCAGCACTGTTCTTCATTGGAAGAAATTTTATCAATCTCTCCCATTCGGCGTTCGCCTCAATATCCTGCGCCCGCCAATGATCAACTATGGCACCATCTGGTCGAACCAGAACCAGTTCGTCATCCATATAAACTCCCGAGTCGTCTGTTTTTGGCAAAATGCGTAGGGCAATCGGAAAAATTTTCTCAAGCTTATCGACACAATCTTGCCAACGCTCAATAATTACGCTTCTTCCTGTGATAAGAACATATCTATCAGAAAACCAGTCATGCACTGATTTTTGTTTTTCATCGTCAAGCCAGATATGAGGCACACGCCGTCCATTTCTAACCGCCGGTATGAAATCTGAAACCGCATCTTCGACACTGGGAGGGTCTTTGCTCTCGGGTGCGACCAGATCCGACAGAATTTCGTGTCCTAAAATAATATTGTCATAATCTGCATATCGGCGTGTTGCCATTTTACCTTCACTTGTATCCTCGCCGGTCAATATTGCCCCTATAAGCCCACGCATACCCTCAGTGGTGTCTACCCCGTGGGCAATGCGTTTGAGCGCGGCCGGCTTCATCTCCTCTTCGTATGTATCAAGAATATCGACCTTGGCCTGCCCGCGTAGTACATAGGCCAGTTTCCATGCCAAATTGCGCGCGCCGGCAAAGCCTATATTATTTCCCATACCGCCTGTCGGCAGGGATACATGGGCGGCGTCACCAGCCAGAAAAATCCGCCCCTCTCTGAATTTTGTCGTGCAGCCTGGCGTCGGCTGCCAATGCCCGATGCTGGTAATATCAATCTCAACATTTTCATCCCCGACCGCCAGCCTGATGCGGGATAAAATTTCAGCTTTGCTTAGGTCGTTCTCATGCGGTTTAAAGATTTGGCAACGCCACCGACGCACACCGTCAAGCGGCTGGAATGCCAGAACCCCTTGCGGGGTGGCACAATAGAGCAATCCCCCCTTACGCTCGCCGACCTGACTCGACAAATCCGCCTGGAAAATAACATCCTGCGAATACATGGCCATCGGTTTTTTTTCCAATTCACTGCCGATAATATCGCGGGTTTTGCTGTGTGGCCCATCAGCCCCAATCAGATATGCAGCTTCAACCAATTCTTCTTCGCCTGATTTCACATTGCGAATGGTAAGAGTTACCTCTTCATCTCCTTGTTTTATGTTCAAAGCTTCTGTTTCAAAGCGACAGTCAATTATCTCTTTTTGGCGCACTAGTTTTAAAAGCTCAACTTCCACATAATCCTGACAAGTCATGACCGGAAGGCAGGGGCTAACCGCATTCGGCACGGTATGAAAAGAGGGGCTGGCAATAGACGTACATTCCCTATTGAGAAGCGAGACGCTCCAGCGATTGAAAGCGGTCCAGTCGGGTCCGAGGCCAGTTTGCTCAACCTCTTTTTCAATGCCGAAACTGCGCATCATTTCCATTGTATTCACATCAACAAAGCGCGACCGTGGATGCGGGTTCAACTCGCTGCGCCTCTCGAGAATCAATGTTTTGATGCCATGTTGCGCCAATAGAAGTGCGCATGAAAGGCCAATTGGCCCGCAACCAATTATACAGACCGGTATTGAAATCATCCCTTGGCTTCTGGGGTGAAACTGACAGGCATGTTCATTATTGTATGGAACCAGATAGACCGTAGCGGGTTATTAATTTTTCCGTTGGGTTTTATATCCGGAATACGGGCCATAATCTCCATCAACAACGTCTTTAGCTGCATATGAGCTAACCTTGCACCAAGACAGACATGCGGGCCCGTGCCGAAGGATAAATGCTTATTTGCATTGGGACGTAGAATGTCAAACCGGTCCGGATCGTCAAACACCGCAGGGTCGCGATTGGCCGCAGGATAGGAGAGATAGATTTTATCGCCCTTTTTGATTTTCTGACCGTTAATTTCCGTATCCTGAGTCGCCGTCCGGCGGAATTTAATCACCGGTGGGGCAAAGCGAAGTACTTCTTCGATGGCGTTTGGCAGATATTTTTCCGGGTCACTTTTGATCATTTCATACTGATCGGGATGTTCGTTCATCAGCCTAATGAAGTGAACTGCTGAACCGCGGGTTGTTTCGTGGCCGGCAATTGCGACAACGACAAAGAACATATTGATTTGGCCCTGCTCCAGCTTTTCACCATTAACTTCTTCATGAAGCAATATACTGAGGACTGACCCGTCTGGCTTCTGCTTTTTTACTTCGCACAGTTCTTCGCACAGAGCAAAAAGCTGAAAAGCCGCCGTGGCCTCTTCACTGTCTTGATCAAAACCCTTGGGGTTTTCCGTATCGGCGACAGCATTGCCAAGTCGAAAAACCCGCTCGCGCATTTCATCGGGGATACCCATTATTTTACAGAATGTGTAAACAGGGAGCCGCGAGGCAACATCAAAAACAAACTCGCATTGCCCTTGCGTGGCAATGTCATCAATAATTTGTTGTGCAACTGCTTTGATTTCCGGTTCAAACAACCCCAATTGCTTTGCACCAAATGGCGGCATCACCAAACGTTTCATGGCTGTATGCTGGTCGGGCTCCATACCCATCATGCTTGCTTGCTGTAGGAGAAGCTGCTCTGGCTCCCAATCCCAGATGATCGGCCCGCCCGTATGCGAGGAAAACAGTCCTTGGTCTCGCGATACATCATAGACGTCCTGATAGCTGGTCAGAACCCAAAAACCGTTTTTCATGCTAGCCCCGGGCATAGCGGGTACGTAATTTTCCGGCGGCGGATTCCAGTGTACTGGATCTTGCTCCCGCCATTGTCTGAACAGTTCAAGTGGAGGGCCTTTTTGCTCAGGTATCAAATCCGGATCAGCCAAATTGGTTTCAAATGCTAGCTCACTCATAACTCAAACCTCCTTCACTCATGGTTTAATACTCCCCCCGTGGGGCAATGGCATCTACTCTCGTCATCCATGGCTTAACGTTTTTAGTTTTCTTCAATGCGACTTCGGCCTCTTGGGCATATAGCATGGCATTGATTTGTGATATGACCGCCAAATCGGCATAGGAAAGCGCATCACCAACCAGCCAGTCGCGGCCGTCCAGCATGGCATCCAGCGCTTTAATGTGGCGCTCAGCATCTTCGACAACCTGTGCCTGCGGCTTACGCCCCAAACCCTGTGCCTGTACGATTTGTCCGACCCCAGCAAGAACTAATTCCTTCAACTGTTCTTTCGGAACACCAGGTAAGGTCTCGGAAAATTCATCCAATGCGTTAACGAGATTGTGCTCCCAGGAAAGGCGCATAGTCATTTCATAAAAATACAGACTTTCATCAGCCCAATCCTCAATCACATGTGCCATTGCAGCCTCGTGCGGATCTGTCGGAATGAGCGGTTTATTGGAATACTTACCCTCAATGTGGTGGAGGATGTCCGTGCTATCCCAAATGGCCTGCTCGTCATCTTTTATGCAGGGAAACTTCCCGGTCGGAGAAACATCCTTATATTTTCCCTCAGATGCTTTTGCGCGTTCAACCTCAATAGCATCAAATTGGATACCCTTGAAATTCATAGCGCGTCGCACCTTCTCTGTGAATGGTGATGTTTTGAACTGATAGAGTGTAATCATGATGTTGCTCCTTCATAGTTAGCAATCTGAATGGCATCAGGTGTTTTTTTGTTTTTCTCAACATACGTCCGCATGAAGTCCAAGGCAAAATCCACCTCTTCCTGTGTAATGTTTGCATGTAGGCCAGGATTGGCATGAAGACGTTTGTTGGATGAACCAAAACTGTCAAACAACGCCAGCGCATGATCGCGGTCAATCATTTCATCTTCCAATTGCATAACAAACAGAAGGGGTGCATGAACCCTTTCCGCAGATTCAAGTAACGCTGGGCCATGTGGCAGTTTGGCCGATAAACCGGCCAGTCCCAAAACAGCGACACGAAGGTCATCACGTTCCGCCAGCATTTGCGTGCCCAAAAGTGTCCCCATAGACAGGCCGAAATAGGCAAGACCCGCTCTCCCGCCTTTTAATTCCTTGCGCACGACATCAATGCCCACATGCCATTCTTCAACCATCTCATTGACCGCCTCGTGGCGCAAAAATTCAGGAATAAAAGCAGCTAACCCACCGTCATCAACTTGCCGTAGCCCATGAACTGGCCCATCAAGCGACAAAACCGGGTAACCATGCTTGGCAAAATGAGATGCCATAGAGCAAATAGGAACCTGAAACCGGTCTCCGGAAGCACCGTGACCAAAGCAAATCAGCGTATCCTTGAGTGCGGTTTCGGGTAGCCAAACAGCGCCCGTAATATCTCTTTTGCCGGATCGGTTTATTCTGAATTCCTGAACGTGCTCACCGTCGGGTGCTTTTGTTTCCCACCAGTCAATTTGCATTGGTAACAGCCTCAGTCTCATCAAAATTGGATGGAAAGGGGGGCATTCGGGTAAACAACAATGCGGCTATCACCAACCCTACAGCCGAAATAAGAATAGCCGGATTGTAACTTCCAAAGATATCAAATGCTAGACCGGTGAACAGTGGCGCAATCCCAACGCCGAATACAGTAATGCCATATAATATACCATAAATGACTCCGTAGTTTTTCAAACCAAAATACCGGGCGGCCAAATAACCGATGAGATCAATTTCCGCTCCCACCGTAAAGCCCACAGCCAAAGCTGTTATAAAGGCAAACTGGACGCCACCCAGCAATAGGGCAAGATAACCGACAGCAGCGCACAAAACCATGATGAGAGCAACGCGCGGAGCAAAATAGCGGTCAATGAGAATGCCAGTTCCTATGCGTCCGATCAGAACCGCAAGCCCGACCAAGGAAGCTGCCTGAGCAGCCTCGGGTCGGGTCATGCCATATTCTGTCATCATCGGAATGAAATGCAGAAGTAAGCCGCCAACTGATAGCGAAATCATGATGAAAGCAGCGCCGATAAGTATGAATGACCTGCTGGCGATGGCTTTCCGCCAATTCATGCCAGATTTTTGATTTGAGCCAGAATCTTTCTCTTGCTGACCATCACCGCCGACAGTGACAGGAAAATCCCTAATCAATAGGACTACAATGACTGTGCCAAGAACAACCGCATAGGCAAGTAATTGATAGCCAGCGCGCCAGCCATTTTCATCAACATAGCCTGTCAGCAATATCGGGCCAATTGTTGCTGTTAAGCCTGCTCCCAGAAGTGAGATACCCAAAGCCAGCCCGCGCGCCTTATCAAACCAGGCGTTAATTATTTTAGTAAAAACGACTGGTGTTGTACCAGCGGCAACTACGGCAATTATAATAGACAAAACATAATACTGAACTAGAGAGCCGTTCAGAAAGCTCAAACTATACTGAGCTATACCGAAAAGAATAAAAGAAAGAAATGCTATCCATCGTACCCCAAATTTATCAATAATGCGACCTGCAAGCGGCGCGGTAAACGCAAATACGCTAATGCTGAATAGCGATTGAAGCGATATTGCAGTGCGCGACCAGCCGAATTCTCCTTCCAATGGCTGCAGGAATACGCCACTCAAATAGCCGCCAATTGAAGGCGCGCAAATGACAATCCCCAAAAAACAGCCTAATAAAACCCAACCACCCTGACGAAATTCCGCTAAGGTACCTGCTTGATTGTTTGTCATAAACTTTTTCACCCATTAATTAATGGTCAAATAATACCGACTATCTTCTTGGGAAAAACAATAATATTGTTAATATTACATTTGTGATATGCCACAGTGTCTATTGCTGATTTATCTGGAGGGTTTCAGGTCGCGCTATAAGCGATGTGGGCACTCTGACCGGGTCCGCAGCGATATTTCTCTCGCATTACCGAAACTTTCGGACTTGCTCGAACCCTAAACCTCTTCATTTCTGGAAAGACTGCTTATGCTCAAACTCTATCATAACCCTATATCGACGTGCTCTCAGAAGGTTCGTTTGGTCTTAGCTGAAAAAGACCTAAAATATAACGAGCACGTTATAGAATTTGGCGCATTGGAGCACCTTAGTGACTGGTATTTGGCCATCAATCCTAACGGTGTTGTTCCAAGCCTCGTCGATAATAGTCAAACCATCATAGATTCCTCCGTGTTTGCTGAGTATCTCGATGAGGTTTATCCAACTCCAACTTTGAGCCCCTCGGACCCTGTCAGGCGTGCAGAAATGCGTGCATGGATGCGGTACTTTGAAGAAGTTCCAACTGTCGCAATCCGTTTCCCTTCTTTCAATAAATTATTTCAAGCACAAATCTCACAAATTGACGAGCAAGTGTTTGACTCGATGACGTCTCAGATGCCACTTCGTAAACATTTTTATAAAGAGATGGGACAGTCCGGTTTTTCGCAAGTTAAAATTGATGAGTCGATGGAGCGTTTAAGAAACTGCATCCAACGAGTCACATCTACTCTGGAAGATGGCCGACCGTGGATTCTGGGAGATCAGTTCTCAATCGCCGACATTGTTTTGATTCCCACAATTGTTCGTATGGTCGATCTGGAGTTAGGTGATGTCTGGAGTGATCTACCCGTTTTCGCTGGCTGGCTTCATAGGTTTATGGAACGGCCTTCATTTGAAGTCGCATATTACGCTGGAACGCGAGTGTAGCAATAAATCTTGACCTTCCCCAATTTAATGAGTCCTCTATGAGAGGTAGCACTGCAAACCGACTATAAACTAACTTTCAAACCGGACGTGTTGATGGGGGAGGGTCACCTTGCGGTTTGACAAAATGTTACTCATCGCAACGGCACGGCTACCATGGTGGGTATAGGGTCAAGTATTGGCCTTTCACCATTGAAACTAAATGGATATTCCAAATTGTCGAAAGCTAAACATTCTACACTGATACCCATATTTTTCTTAATCCAATCAATAAGAGACCCAAATTGCACCTGTGATTTACTGGGAACTGTGAAGTCAAAATCATGATGTTTCCACCATTTTGTGTCTGCCAAAATCTGTACAACTTTCAGTGCTTGTTCAAGCTCAACACCCTTTTTCTTCCTCGCCTCTTTTACAATCCTCTTCATGTTAGCATCTACGATGGCGGCATAACGTAGTACCTGTAGGAGTGCAGAAATAGGTTTATCATTATTTCTTCTAAATTTGAGTTCGGTAAGTATGAAATTCCCTTTATCGCTAATCCCAACAAGATCTACATTACCAACACGCTTTTCCGCATTCTGTGTCTGCAAAGGAAATTGATAATCAATAAATTGAAAACTTCCTCCGTACGGATTCTGCCAATGATGATGAAGATTCCATAGCGCCATTGCTATAAGATCCTCACTTATTTTTCGATTCTTTTTGCGTTTCTTAGGTATCCCTTTATGAGTAACAACAAAATAAGGTTGGATGTTTAAGATACGAGACGGCGCATTATCAAATCAACATTCGTATTCCTTGCCCAATGCGTCAAGTTTGGCAAAACTCAATTTATTGCCCCACAAAAGAGGATATTGTTTACTAAAATCAGGTATGCCGAACTCCTAAGAAACTTGATTATAATCTACTTCTCACAATATTATCAGAGCCGCTACCGTAGTCGTTAGTAATCCTAGTCTGCCCCCATCAACACGTCCAGTTTGATGGATACTGAGGAACTGGTTAATACAGGCTGGTCAAAAGCATGAATTCGAGAGCCTACAGTAGGGATAATCTTATATACCTTTCCTGTATGATGCTGATGAAACAACATTTACCTACGAAACAGTTTATGATAAACAACCGTAACATGCGACTATTAGGTTATTATGGTCAAAAAATCAATTACAATAGTTGGTAAACGTTCAGCAAAGAATAACCGAAGGGCAAATTTAAAACGTAGAGTCCGACGGCATCTACAGAAAAAAGGATTAGGGAAAAACAACGAGGGTGAATTAGTTCTACAAGGTGATGGAAAAGACTCCATCCGCTCATTACACCAGACGCAACGAAATGAACGCCTAGAGAAAAGCAGCGCATTTATTGAAAATAAGTCCGGCAATCTCCTCAGATATTTTGCAACCGGTCAAGAAATAGACCCAAGTAATATTACCCCAGTCGTACAAAGAGTGACAGCTGGTACAGAGTATAGCGACCTATTCAAACTTGCCTCTTTTACCTGGTCGGTTCCAGTTTCAAATGGTTTTGGTAGGCGGCTTAGATATATCATATGGGATCAGAGCAATGAAAAACTAATGGGTTTGCTGGCAATTGGAGACCCGGTATTTAATCTTTCCGCTCGTGACAAACTTATAGGATGGGATGTAGATGATCGTCGCTCGAGACTTGTCAATATCATGGACGCATATGTGCTAGGAGCAGTCCCCCCTTATAACGCTTTACTAGGTGGTAAATTGATTGCCTGCCTTCTTCGTAGTCGTGAGTTGTATGATGATTTCAGAAAGACATATGGAAATACTGAAGGAATTATTTCTGGTAAAAACAAAAAAGCGCGTCTACTGGCAGTCACGACATCATCATCTATGGGCCGATCCTCAGTATACAATCGACTTAAATTAGATGGAATTCAATATTTAAGATCAGTCGGCTACACAGGTGGTTGGGGGCATTTTCATGTTCCGGATAAAATATTTTCTGATTTACGTAATTATCTTCGTGAGCAAAATCATGAGTATGCGAATGCATATAGGTATGGACAGGGGCCAAACTGGCGTTTACGTGCAACGCGAAAGGCATTTACTGAACTTGGATTTAAGCAAGATCTACTTCGACACGGCATCAAGCGTGAAGTGTTCATTAGCTTCTTAGCTAGCAACGCAATAGACATTCTGCAAACAGGAACGGGTAAACCCAATTTAGAATCGTTACTGTCAACTCATGAAATAGCGGAGCTGGCAATTAAACGTTGGATGCTTCCGCGGGCTGCACGCCGGCCTGAATTTCAAAATTGGACTATTAAAGATCTGGTCGGCTTGTTTGGCTGCAAAAGTCATATCATTAACTCTAATGTTGATAGATTTCGCAAGTCGGCCAAGTAAAACCAATGGACTGATGCAATGGCAGCTAACCTTGATGAATGGCAACTGAAACTAGAAGGTTATTTCGAGAATCTCGCTGAACATCGTAAGTTATCTAACCTTAAAATATTTGCTTTGGAACACGGTTTACCAGAGACAGTTATTAATGAAATTGCAACCCTACTACGTAATGAGTTTGAGGAAAGGGGTTCTAGACCCCTTGATAAGCATTGGTTACTTTGGGTGATCTATGCAACAGAACAAGGATATCAATATGACGGAAAGGAATATTGGCCATCATTTGAAATAAAACTGCCAAATTGGAATGTGCATAACCGCAATCGAAAATTAATATCTTTATGGTTTAACAGATTTCAAGATACCTACAATGGCGTTGTGCCATCTGGTGCCTGGGCTGAATTTTACTGCAATATTTCAGGACCAACAACTCACGCTGTCTTACCGTTATTTTTGAGAAATCAATTTATTAAAAGGCTGCATAAGTTTCGTTACGACCTTAAGGGTTTAAACGAATTTAACCCTATGAGTATTGGTCGGTTTATGGCGGAAAACGCTTATGGTGTTTCTAAGCGGTTAGCAAAATTTTTTAAAAACGAAGAACTTGTTGGACGCATAGCATTTGCAATTTTACGTCCAGAGGAATCCAAAATTATCTGTGATGAGCAACTTCTGGATGTCACCCTTAATAGAATAGTGAATGATCTAAAATTAAGTTCAGTAGGCAATTTAAGGAACGAAACTTCAAGGGCTTTAACTGAGGAATTCAAAAATATTAGCAAAAGTAAGGCATCAAATACATCCGGTGATTCATATGCATCTGACGACCTAACAGAGCGAAGTAATCGTCCAAGTATACGCCCAGAGTTAAGACTCCGGAGACGAGTGCATGACACCTGGGGCCTATTTATAGAAATTCCAAGTTTTAAGGCTCTAGCCGACATTGACGAAAAAATACATGATTTTTTATTATGCGCCCGTGTCATCATTGATGATGA
>JBAJNM010000037.1 GCA_036881865.1 Parvularculales bacterium
ATTTCCGTATTGAATTCAGCACTTGTGTTGGCAAGTAGCGGCGGCGGAGAAACGCTGGCGGTCATGCCTGTTTCGGATGGTGTTCTTAACAGGGAAAAAGTTGAAATAACCAGCGCTATGATGGCAATAATCAAAGAAATTTGAGGATACGTCATAAAAAACTTCCTTTAGTTTTTGTTAGGGTTTTTGGGTAGAAGGTGTTGGATTATCCCTTGCCCCTTATAGTGTTGGTGCGCGCTAAAATATCGGAAGCGCGTAGCCATTGAGGTGTTCCTGGAGATAATTTTTCCTGAGCACTAATTGCGTGATGTCGGGCGGCACTGATATCACCTTCCCGGATGTAGCGCTCTGCTGTTGCTAACTCGGCCTGTCCTATTTGCCCCTTTCGTCCATAGCCCATCGCGAGCTGAAAGTATGCGGGGGTGAAGTCAGGTTCACCATGAATAGAATTCTCCAGATAGTCTATAGCTGGTGAGACGAGAGTATTATCTCCCGTTGCTAACATGACCTGCCCCAGAGCATACTCAAGCAGAGACTCATCCGGCTGAAGATCAACGGCTTTCTGGTAAGGTTCAAGGGCTTCTTGTACATGTCCGTTCTCAAATAAAATTTGCCCCTTGGTTTCATAAAACCACGGATTATTGGGTTCACGTGCAATAAGTTCCTCTATGGCTTTCAGGGATTTTTTAATCCGGCTTTCTTTGTAGGCAGCGAAAGTGCGGGCGTAAAGGGCGGGGGAGCTTTGGTCTTTTTCAGGATATCGCCGATAGGTAACTTCGGGCTTATTTGTGTAGCCGCTTAGTTTGGCCCGCACCATGTCATAGGCATGTTGGATTGAGGTGGGTGGTTTTTTATTAACATGAGGCGAGTTTTTAATACGATCTTCCAGCAATAAAACACGGTCACGGGAGAGGGGATGAGTTCGTTTGTATATATTGACTTTGCCGCTTGCGGCAGCACTATCTAGTTTGGATAAGAGAGTAAACAAACTTGCAAAGCCTTGCGGTGTTTGCCCTGCTTTATCAAGAAAGGTTACGGCAGCCTGGTCAGCGGCTGCTTCCTGTTCTCTGCTGTATGTTAAGGCACTGCGCTGCCCTATAGTAGTGCCTGCTGCAAACAGTGCTCCTCCTGCAGCTGGTGCACCCGCTATGGCGGCACCAATGCCAAGGAGTGCTGTGAGCAATACGGGTCTGCTCAGTTTATCGTAACTATTTCGGGTACGGGCTGGGTGTTTGCCCGCGATATGGGCGGTCTCGTGCGCTATAACGGCGGCTACCATGTCTACATCGGGTAGTTCTTCAAGAATACCCGTTGTCAGGATAATATCTTGCTTCTCGGTGGCAAAGGCGTTGATTGTCAGAGTGGCCTGTATATGGAGTTTGACAAACTTGGGGTTCAACTCGGCGGCTTCAAAAATCGGATTCCCTATAGAGCGAAGTAACCGCTCGGTTTCAGCATCCCGAACTGTGGTGAACGCAAGAGTAACCGAGGTATCGGCAATGCTCAAGAGTGCTGCGAGAAAAACAACCCGCATAGCCCTATAAAAGGGAAAGAGACTCTTATGGGCATGTTTAAGGGACTGAGTGCTCATAGTATGGGGTTATGTATGGGTTGTTTATAAATTCTGCTTTTGTGAAGGCGATACCATAACGTAACAAGTTAAGTATAGCATAAAGAGAGGGGTTCACGTTTTGTTCATATCCTCGGGTGCTACATACTGATGGGCATTACACAGCTTGAACCTCTACAGTAGTGTCCTTTGAGGCGAGGTTTTCCTTCTTAGTATCCTTACTGCTTGTCTCCGGGGTGTTATCTTGCCCGGAATCTGAATCAGTAGATTTTCGGTTATTGCGGCGCCCTCCTCGGCGACGGCTATGGCGTTTCGGGCTTTTGGAACCCTCCTCGCTGCCTTCATAATCAGGACTCTCTGCTGTATGATCGGAACCTTCGGAGGAGCGTTGCGTTCTTTGGGTACGAGGGGGGTTGTCCTGTTTGGCCTCTACCTCATCATCGTTTATACCATTAGCATCATCACCCTCTTCAGAAGGTAAAATGACATTATCCATGCTGATGGCAGTTTCCTGCTTCTTGGAGGAACGTTTTCCATCGCTTGTTTCAATAATAGGTTCGCGGTCAGTTATGGTGTTGTCTGCGGTCACGATAATGTTGATGTCCAGCTTTTTTTCCAGAGCATTTAACTCATAGCGTTTTTGGTTTAAGATATAAGAGGCAACATCTAAAGATGTATGAGCTGTCAGCTTTTGAACTGAAGTCTTGCTTCCCATAGATTCAAGATCGCGCAGTAATTTTATGGTGGCTGACTCAACTGAACGCACAACGCCCATTCCGTCACAAGTAGGGCAGGTCTCGGTGCTACTTTCCATAATCCCCACTCGCATTCTCTGGCGGGACATCTCAAGAAGTCCGAAGGGGCTTATGCGCCCTACCTGAATACGCGCTCGGTCGCTCCTAAGACATTCTTTAAGGCGATGCTCTACGGCGCGATTGTTTTTATTTTCCATCATGTCAATGAAATCAATGACAATCAATCCGGCAAGGTCGCGCAATCGTAGCTGGCGGGTAATTTCTGTGGCGGCTTCTAGATTAGTTTGCAGGGCGGTACGCTCAATGCTGTACTCCCGCATATCGCGACCTGAGTTTACATCAATAGAAATGAGCGCCTCTGTAGGACTGATGACCAAATAACCCCCTGATTTCAAGGGTATCGTCGGACTAAGCAACATGTCCAATTGGGATTCAATCTGGTAGCGCTGGAAAAGCGGCTTAGGCTCCTGATAGAACTGCACATTTTTGACGTGACTGGGTATCAACATTTTAACGAAATTTTTGACGTCCTTGTAGGTTTCTTCGTTTTGTACGAGGATGGAACCTATATCCTTGTTGTAAAGATCGCGGATGGTTCGTCTGATGAGGTCGCCTTCCTCATAAATGAGGGTGGGTGCGCTACTACTTAGGGTAAGAGAACGAACGTTGTTCCATAATTTGATGAGATAATTAGCGTCACGCTTGATTTCCATCTTTGTGCATTTAGCTCCTGCAGTGCGTATGATGAGCCCCATGCCTTCGGGAAGTTCTACGGCATCTGCGGCCTGTTTGAGGCGTTTTCTATCACTGAAATCAGAGATTTTACGCGATATGCCCCCGCCACGGGCCGTGTTGGGCATGAGCACACAATAGCGTCCGGCAAGAGAGAGGTAGGTGGTTAACGCTGCCCCCTTAGTGCCACGCTCTTCTTTGACCACTTGTATTAGAATAATTTGTCCGCGTTTGATGACTTCTTGAATTTTGTACCGTCGCGAAAAAGTTCGGGGCTTACGACGTTCCATTTCCTCTTCCATGACATCATCAGAGCCGGCCGTTTCAATGTCGAGGCGATTCTCGGTTATATAAGGATGATCGTTTTGCTTGGCATCGCTGGCGCTGGCGTCACCTTCTGTAGTCTCAGCATGCTCTTTAACATTATCAATGTCGCCACCATCAGCGTCGCCATAAGGTTTGTCACACTCACCTTCTTTAAGGTTGTCATCATCCTTAATCGTTAGAGGGAGGAAACTATCTTCCGCCTCGGTGTCTTCTTCTCTCTGTGCTTGCAACAGAGCCTTACGATCAGCAATGGGAATTTGATAATAATCTGGATGTATTTCGCTAAACGCTAGAAACCCACGCCGATTGCCGCCATACTCAACAAAGGCTGCCTGAAGTGAAGGTTCCACACGGGCGATCTTCGCTAGATATATGTTACCTCTTAGAGGCTTTTTAGTAGCGGACTCAAAATCAAATTCTTCAATTCGCCTGCCATTCAAAACTACAACTCGGGTCTCCTCCGGGTGGCCCGCATCTATAAGCATTTTCTTTACCATTTTTTAAATCTCCATAGCGCCTGCTCATGAGTCCACTGGATATACTGGTGGCGTACCTTATCCCATGGGAAGCGCTCTTGTTCTTGATCCATTGCTCAGCAAACGTACACCCCATAGCAGGGGGGCTTGTCCTATTTTGTAAGGATTCCCCTTGCAAGGGGAAAAGACAGGATGCAGACAGAATCATAATATCATGTTTCATGCTATTATTTGCTCATTCTTTCCAGTATTCACTTTTACTACCCATCATCGGGTTAATCCCAACATCTGATCTTATGCTCATCGTCTGGAAAGCGACGAAGGAGCATTTCGGGCACAATGAGACGCCAATCTCTTATCAGGATGTTTTGCGTGTAAAGCAGAGCGCATACCCCAAATCCAAATTTGCCCCAGATTATTTGCCAAGCCTGAGGGAGCTCACCCCTAGAGGATATTCCCTAGAAGCGACTATATGGCCTGATGCACCTTCTTGATGGCAACATACGTCAAAAAACACCAATCTCATCATAGCAACAATCTCTCAGGATAGCAAGATAAGTCAGGGGGTAGGGAATTTGCTTTTCTGACGTTTTGCTTGGATTTGTGGCTGATGGGGTTATTTGATGAGAGAAAATCTAGTTTTTTGGAGGCTGTGGAAAACTATGAGGGAATCCTGTTAATATAGAGTGCAACCGATTCGTTTTATCAAACTAGGTAAACAATAAACATTAAGAATTTTTCTTAATGCACTTAAATCTATAGGCTTTTTTATTGTTTTTTTGACAGCAATCAAAGACCTCTCCTAATAAGGGTAAAAAAGTATAGGGGTACACGGAGTGAAAGATAAAAACCATATGGTTATGGCAATGTCTGGGTTTTTCTGCTTGTGCCTGATGGGGTTCTTTTCCTCTGCAGCGGCAGAAGCCCCAACACTAAAAGATGTTCGGATTGGCGTACATGATGTGGTGACCCGCTTTGTAGTGGAGTTTGATGGGAAGGGGCGAATCCCCTGGACATTGTTCACGCTAGCAGACCCCTATCGGGTCGTGATTGACTTCCCGGAGGGGGAGCGGCGTATTTCCTCTCACAACAAAGGGGGAGGCCTTATAAAACGCTATCGTCATGGTATATTTCGCGCGGGGTCTATGCGTCTGGTGTTAGATACCAACGGTCCTGTTCAGATAGCGGAAACCCTTACACTGCCGGCAAGTGATACCCATGGGGTTCGTCTGGTGGTGGATTTAGCGGCGGGAAGCAAAGAAGATTTTTTGGCCACAGCAGGATGGCCCGTTCTATCGTCCGGTGGGGAAATAATGCGCTCTTCAGGGCACGGGTTCACTCAATCTTCCCTTCAAATTACTAATAAGGTGGCGCAAAACTCTGGGCAAAAAACAGGCAGGATTATTGTCCCTCAACCGGCACAGCGGATTACAATCGTGATTGATGCGGGACATGGCGGCAGTGATCCGGGCGCTATTGGGCTATCGGGAACGCCAGAAAAGAAAATTACTCTGGCATTTGCTCGGGAACTCGCACGGCAACTTCACGATCAGGGCCCATATTCCGTGGTCATGACGCGGGTGTCAGACAAAAATATCTCCCTTCAGGATAGGGTAGAAATTGCGCGCCGTTCACAAGCTGATTTGATGGTCTCCATCCATGCTGATGCCCTTAAAATAAAATCCATCAGAGGGATGTCCGTTTATACCCTTTCCGAGCGGGCTTCAGATAAACACGCCGCTGATCTCGCCGCTAGAGAAAACGGCGGTGGTATCATTGCGGGTCAGGACTTAAGCGATGAAGCACCTGAAGTGCGCAATATACTCATTGATCTGGTGCAGCGGGATACAAAAAACATGTCTATCCGTTTTGCTCAAGGGCTTTTGTCAAAAACCTCTAATTTTGTCCGTCTTCTACCGCGGAGCCACCGCTATGCAGGGTTTTATGTCCTCAAGGCTCCCGATGTGCCCTCTGTTCTGGTGGAGTTGGGATTTTTAACCAACCACGCAGATGAAGAAAGATTATTGTCGCCCCGTTGGCGGCGTCAGGTAGCCTCCCGGTTTGTTGAGGCGGTAGATGCCTATTTTGCAAAACAAGATTACCGGACTTACTAGGTGGTAGTGTCTTGATAGGGTTCCCGTCAGCTATTTAACTTGAGGTATTATGCATTATTACTGTATTATGAAGCGATTGTGAGAAAGTTTAAATTATTTCTGCTTGGGGCTAGCACTACGCTTTTGTCGGTTGTGGTGGTGGGCAGTTTTCTTTTGTTTCCACCTCTGTGGCGGCTACAGGCAGAACTACCTGATTACCGACATTTAGCGAATTATACACCGTCTGTTTCATCTCGTATTCATGCTGGCGATGGAAGTCTTATCGGGGAATATGCTACGGAGCACAGATTGTTTGTGCCTATTGAGGCCATCCCCAAACGCGTTATTCAAGCGTTTTTGGCAACCGAAGATCAAAGATTTTATTTTCATTCGGGCATTGATTTTATGGGACTTGTACGCGCAACTTTTAACAATATTTTCAATGTGATACAGGAGCGGCGTCTGGAAGGAGCCTCTACTATCACTCAGCAGGTGGCCAAGAACTTCCTGTTAAGCAATGAAGTAACCATAGAGCGCAAAGTGCGCGAAATGATGCTTGCCTATCGGTTAGAGCAGGCCTTTAGCAAAGATGAAATTCTGGAACTCTACCTCAATGAGATATATTTGGGCATAGGAGGCTATGGTGTTGCAGCAGCAGCCTTAAATTATTTTAATAAATCCCTAGATGACCTCACCATTGAAGAGACTGCCTATCTTGCAGCTCTCCCCAAAGCACCTAATAATTACCACCCCGTTTATAAACCACAAGCGGCTTTGGGGCGGCGTAATTGGGTTATCAAACGTATGGTTGAAGAGGGTTATATCAGCGAGCAGAAGGCACAGGAGGTCAGTCAAATTCCATTAAAAGTGACTCTAAGAGCAGCGGGTGTTCAGGTCAAAGGCGCAGAATATTTCGTTGAAGAAGTGCGTCGCGAACTACTACGCTACTACGGTGAGGATGATCTATACGAGGGGGGGCTTTCAGTTCGAACAACTCTTGATGTATCCACTCAACTGATGGCCCGCCGCGCTCTGCGGGATGGGTTGGTGGATTATGACCGTCGCCATGGTTGGCGGGGGCCTCTCATGCAGTTAGAGAGTAAGCGGGGGGTCATAGTACTTGATGATTGGGCTATGAATCTGGCACATGCTGATTTAACACCGCCGATAGGAAAGTGGCGTGTTGCAGTGGTGCTGGATGTTTCCGACAATTTGGCTTTGATAGGGCTTCAGAATGGCAAGGAAGACTCAATAGATATTGTGGAGCGGGGCCTTGTTCCTTTTAGTAGCTCTAAATGGGCACGGAGAGTTCAGCGTGAAGTGAAGGACGAGATAACGGGGGAGATAACAATTCAAAATGCTGGTGATGCTCCCTCATCCATGAAAGATGTTCTCACTATTGGAGATGTTATATTTGTGGAGCCCAAAGAGCACTCCAATGAGTTTGGTGCGGGGTCAGGATTAACTCCGCTAGGCCTCTATAGTTTACGGCAAGAGCCTCTGGTCAATGGTGCTATTCTTGTGATGGACCTCTTTACAGGACGGGTGCTGGCTATGGAAGGCGGATTTAGCTATGAACGCAGTGAGTTTAACCGTGCTACACAAGCATGGCGACAGTCTGGCTCGGCATTCAAGCCTTTTGTGTACGCAGCCGCTCTTGATAATGGTTATACGCCCGTCAGTATTGTTTTAGATGCTCCTTTTGTTATTGATCAAGGGGCAGGATTGGGTTTTTGGAAGCCCCATAATTATGGAGATAAGTTTTATGGTCCCTCAACCCTGCGTACGGGAATAGAGAAATCGCGCAATGTTATGACGGTGCGTCTTGTTCAGGAGATGGGTATGGAGCCTGTGGTCGATTATGCGCAAAGGTTTGGCGTTATGGACCGGGCCATGCCATTACTCTCAACGGCGTTGGGGGCGGGGGAAACGACATTGCTGCGGTTGACAGCAGCTTATGGAGTAATAGCCAACGGAGGGCGAAAAATAACACCTGTTCTTATTGACCGTATTCAAGATCGCCGGGGGCAGTCAATTTATACGAGTGGATATCGGGAGTGTCTTGATTGCAACCCGCCCGTATGGAAAAGCCAGCCGGAGCCTGTGGTAATTAACAGCCATCGTCAAGTCATTAGTCCGCAAACAGCTTACCAGATTACATCTATGCTAGAGGGCGTCATTGAGCGCGGCACAGCACAACGCGTACGGGATTTGGGTGTACCTCTGGCCGGCAAAACCGGTACGACTAATGAAGAGCGCGATGCGTGGTTTGTTGGTTTTTCGCCCAATGTAGTTGTTGGTATTTTTGTGGGCTATGATAAACCGACGCCCCTTGGCGATGGAGAGACAGGCTCACGGGTTGCTGCACCTATTTTCAGGGATTTTATGAAATCATTTTTAGCCGACAAGAAAGCCATTCCGTTTCGGATACCGCCTATGGTGGATTTGATCCGCGTTGATGCCCGAACAGGTAAACTGGCGAGGCCTAGTGACACAGATGTTATTCTGGAATCTTTCAAAAAGGGGGACAGTCCAACGGTAGCCGGTAATAATCAATTTTATAACGAAGCTTTCGGTGAGGTTCCTAGTGAGACCAGACGTCGTTATCGCGCAGAGTTCTTTTCCCCTGAAACACGGGCGGTTAATAAAGAAGACAATGATTCGTCCGATGATCCTGAGTTTTCGGTAGAGTCGCAACTCACGAAGCAACTGCCTACGCTACCTATACTAATTCCCTCCGAGGAGGGAGGTACTTTTAGTGATGATCTTTACTAGATATAAGTTAAAGCCTAATCGGGTATTTACCTAATGCGTGCAGAAACCCAAACTCTTATAGATAGTATCAGGCGCTCATTGAACTTGTTGCGGAGGCATCTTTAACTGGGATCAGGCTCTGGAGCAGCTTGATGATCTCAATGAAAAAGTAGAAGACCCTTCGTTGTGGGATAATCCTGATGAGGCACGAATGCTGATGCAAGAGCGCATGGTGTTGGAGCAGGCTATTGGGATCTGTCACCGCATGGAATCTGAGTTGCAGGATAATGTCACGCTAATTGAGATGGGCGAGCAGGAGGGTGATGAGCAGGTTGTTGGCGAGGCGGAAAATGCACTGGAACTGTTGCGGGATGAGGCAGCGAGCAGGGAAGTAGAGACTTTATTATCTGGTGATGCTGATGCCAATGATGCCTATCTTGAGGTTCATGCGGGGGCGGGTGGCACAGAAAGTCAAGATTGGGCGGCTATATTGCTACGCATGTATATGCGTTGGGCGGATATAAAAAAATACAAAGCCGAAACCATAGGAGAATTACCGGGAGAGGAAGCAGGTATCAAATCGGCTACAGTTCTCATGAAGGGGCATAATGCCTATGGGTGGCTTAAAACAGAATCAGGGGTTCACCGGTTGGTTCGCATATCGCCGTTTGATGCAAATGCCCGCCGCCATACGAGTTTTGCCAGTGTCTGGGTTTATCCTGTTGTAGATGAAAGCATTACGGTAGAGGTTTCTGAAAACGATGTGCGTATTGATACGTATCGGGCGAGTGGTGCAGGAGGACAACATGTGAACACAACAGATAGTGCTGTTCGTATTACCCATTTGCCAACTGGTGTTGTTGTGCAATGCCAAAACGAACGCTCTCAGCATAAAAACAGGGCAACGGCGTGGTCTATGTTGCGTGCGCGTCTTTATGAGGCAGAATTAAGAGCGCGACAAGAAGAAGTGCAAGAGAAGCAAGAGGCTAAGACTGCTATTGGCTGGGGGCATCAGATACGCTCTTATGTGTTGCACCCATACCAGATGGTTAAGGATGTGCGCACTGGGCTTGAAGACCCCAACCCTACGGCTGTTCTGGACGGTAAACTAGATCAATTTATGGTTGCTGTTCTGGCTGGTGGCAATAGCAAAAATTGACAGAATGGTAAAATGCCGTGGAGGCTTGAAGGATTATCAAACGTATAAGTATATAAATCCCTAATTATTTGCCAGGGAAATATCATCCAGAGGAACATCATGATATCCCGTTAGAAGAAAGTCCCATGGGTCGTAGGGTTTGTTATGATGCCGGATTTCATAGTGCAGGTGAGGGCCAGTGCTTCGGCCGGAAGAACCGGAAAGTCCTATGACGTCATGTATATTGACAACGTCACCCCGCTTGACTTTTATGGCCTCAAGGTGGCCGTAGCGGGTGGATAGGCTGCCTCCATGGTCAATCTGAACGGTCAGTCCGTAATGTCCCCACACACTGGCCCGTACAACGCGTCCAGGGGCTGTAGCCATAACCGGTTCACCATATTCTGTCCTGAAATCAATACCATTGTGCATAGCCGGACGTCTGGTAAAGGGGTCTTTGCGTATGCCGAAGTGGCTGGTTATGCGGGGATTTCTCTTTCTATCTAACGGCATGGCTAGAGGCAGTTTTCCTAGATACTCCTGAAGTGTCGTTAGGTATTGCATATGGTGGGTCAGGCGGTGAATCTGCCGTTCTCGCATGCCTTCATGGAGTTTGGCAGAGTCGACCTGAGGAGAGAGACTGCTTCCCGGCACGGGAATATAAAGCCCACCGGTAGCGCCCTCTCGGGCCAGAGGCGTGAACAGTCCTACGAGCTGCGTTGTGCCACTTGTTTCTCTAACGGGCATACCCGTTGACCGGATAACAGTTTCTAGTTTGTAGATTTCGTTTTCCAACCATTCTTCCAGAGCTCCGGCAATGGCCGCTTGTTTAGTGTGGAGGAGATCAATATGGGCAGATGCTGATGACTGAAACTCTTGTCGGTTCCATAATTCCGCTATCATCAACCGATCAGTTTCTATGCCAAATAAGGACTCTGTGGGGGAGGAGGTTGGGCTGTTGTTGTGATGCGTTATCTGGGGCCTCTCTTTATGAGAGTTTGCGGATTTTGAAAGGAGAAATTGAGAAAAGGTACGGGAGTGCAGAGGAGGGGTGGTAATTTTCTCCAAAGATATCAGCAGACGGTTGCTGTCGTCCGTTGTCCGGTAAAGCGTGGTGGAGGGATGAGGACGGAAATCTCCTTCTGCTGTTTGCCTTGCAGGTGGTGTCTCAAAACTTTCTTCAATAATGCTTCCATCAACAATAGAGTAAAGTCGCTCTTGGCGGTTGTGAAGTGACAAGGTTACATCAACAACGTCAACCTGAATCTCAGAGAGCATGATGCTCAGTTCTTCTTGAGATGTCTGATAGGTAGTCAGTTTTTCTTCGTAATCGGCAATGATTCGTTGGGTTTCTTCCTCTTTGTTTGCAATGATAGTAGCGTTGAAATAGACGATTGTAGAACTATACAGAAGCCAGCCCGCCAGCATAAACAGGGTTGCTATCAAAGCAATTTGTTGAGAGGTTGTGAGGCGCAACAGATATTGCTGCTGTGCACCGGTATTTGAGACAATATGTCGTAGGGGAAAGAATCCTATAAATTGCTGGTAGGCCTCTCGTACTCGACTCAAGGGCACAAGCACAAATATCCGATAGCACACTAAGAGATATTGGTAGATTACGTCCCAATATCTGCGAAGAGCCGACATGCTGTGTAGTCTCCCTATGACAACTGCAAAAAAAGATAGTTCTCAAGTTTGGCCTTAAGTCCCAACGCTTTATAGAGGGATGGGCGGGCGACTTCAAGCCTTTGTTGGTAAGGAGGCATTAACATTTTATGGGGAAAAATATGTTTTTATTATATTTCAATTAAATAAATCCCTTATTTAAGATAGACACAAATCATGTGAGGGCGTTTGATCTTGAGTGTAGAGCTTTAATATAGACCTAATCTGGGGATTAGTAGGTGGTATAAAATTTTGTTATACGGATATGATAGTGTGCTACCATGGGAAAAGAGTCTCATAGGAGAGACTGGAGAGATACAGGAGAACCCAATGTCAAATAACCAGATGTCAGGTAATCAGAGGGCCATGACCATTGATCCGGCGTATGATGCCGTAGCTCCCGATGACTTTCAGGCTATGATAGAGGTTGACCGTTATGGTCAGCGCTCCTCGGTTTTTGACAAAATTATCTCGGCTACCCATGACCATTTCTGGGATCCTCTGGACGAGAGTTATATTGATTTCACCCGGCCTTTTGACATGAAAAATGAACCTCTGATGCCGGGGCGCTACGTTGCGGAGTTGCGTACAGCAGTAGCAGATAAGCTTGATGAGGGGCAGAAGGTGGCTTTTATTAATGAGGCTGTGCGCTGGAGTCTATCGTCTATTCTTCATGGTGAGCAAGGGGCGTTATCTCTTTCAGCAAGCCTGTGTCATATTCTAAGAGATCCGGGCGCTCAGGAATATGCGGCCAACCAGACTCGTGAAGAAGCGCGGCATGTAACAGGTTTTTCTCGCTACATTCAGGCTCGTTGGGGTAAGCCAACACCTGTGGGCACACGTCTTGGCCTTTTACTGGATGATATTGTGAACTCTCCGCTGGTTTGGAAGAAACTGGTGGGCATGCAGATGATCTTAGAAGGCTTAGCCATGGGTTCGTTTGCACAATTCTACAATCATACCAATGATCCCTTGTTGAAGCGTTTGATGCAGTTGGTAATGACGGATGAAGCTTTTCACCACAAGTTTGGCAAAATCTGGGCTGACCGGACTGTTCCGCACTTGCAGGAAGTAGAACATAATTTGGTGGAAGATTGGGCGTTGGAGGTCTTTATGGATCTGTTGCGCAATGGGCTGGATCCAGAGCAAAGGCAAGGCTTATATGCACAATTTGGCTTGGATTGGCAGTGGGTGCGTGGTGCTTTGATGGAGGCCATGACAGATAAAACTGTGCGGACCACAATGTCTAAGGAGACAAGTATTTTCCGTACACTGATAAAAACCCTTGTGAAGGCGGGCATTATAACGGAACGGACGGCTCCTCACTATGCAGCCTATGTAGACGTGGAAGAGTTGCATAATGAGAGCGACCGCATGATTGGCGATTCAATCGCTGAAGAGGGAATAAAGTATCTTCGTGAGATTAATGGTGCTGACGGTGAAAAGGCACTATTTGCTATGACCGGAACGGCGGGTGAATAGTCCCTAAACCGGATAATCGAAAAAACCGTTTAATCCACGACTTTAATAAGGGCGTGGCGTTTCTTGCCCACGGAAAGTTTAATAATATCCTTTATGGATAAATCACTCATGTATAGCCGGGCAGCCTCGTCTTCAATGAGGGTGTTGTTAACCCGTACCGCTTTGTTGCGAATGTGGCGACGGGCTTCACTGTTGGAGGCGGCTAGCTCAGCATAGCGGCACGCCTCTTGAAGACCTAGGCCCTGCTCTAGGATTGCTTTGGAAACCCGATAGGTGGGCAGAGCGTCATCTGGCGCATTATTTTCAAAAACGGAATGAGCCGCCTGAGCAGCTTGCTCAGCAGCTTCATCCCCGTGAGCTAGACGGGTGGCTTCTGTGGCCAGAATCTTTTTGGCCTCGTTAACCTCATGGCCTTGCAGCATGCCAAGTCGGTCAATCTCCGCAGGAGGCAAATCAGTGAACAAACGCAGGAAGCGAATGACATCGCTATCGTCCGTATTGCGCCAGAACTGCCAATAATCATAAGATGAGAGGTCCACTTCGTTCAACCACACTGCCCCTTTTTCTGTTTTTCCCATTTTTGTTCCAGAAGCCGTGGTGAGTAAAGGGGTTGTAAGAGCAAAGAGATTAACACCATTTACGCGGCGGCTTAATTCAATCCCATTGATGATATTACCCCATTGGTCACTACCCCCCATCTGGAGAACACAATTATACCGCTGGTTGAGCTCCAGAAAATCATAAGCCTGAATCACCATATAGTTAAACTCTATAAAACTAAGCGATTGATCACGCTCGAGGCGCAATTTGACCGAGTCAAATGTAAGCATTCGGTTTACAGAAAAATGACGGCCATACTCACAGAGAAAATCAATGTAGTTGAGTTCCCTCAACCAGAGATCATTATTGATAATCAAGGCATCGGTAGGACCATCGCCGATATTCAAAAAGCGGCTGAACACCTGCGATATGCCTTCAATGTTGATGTTGATTTCTTCGTCCGTCAAAATGCGGCGGTTTTTGTCCGTACCGGACGGGTCTCCAATTCGGGTTGTGCCTCCGCCAATAACAATAATGGGCTTGTGCCCGCTCTGCTGAAGTTTGCGGAGCACCATAATACCCAGTAGGTTGCCCACATGGAGCGATGGGGCGGTGCAATCAAAGCCGATATAAGCCGTAAGGGAGCCTTGAGCGGCAACGGCATCCAACGCCTGCTCGTCGGAGCATTGATGGATAAATCCGCGTTCACTCATGACGTGCATAAAATCGGATCGAAAGCCGGACATAGATCAAAAATGATAGATAACAGTGATGAATAACAATGCCAAAATAATTGTTCCCTTCATTCTATCATGAGCTACAGGGAGTTTCACGGAGAAAAATGAATAATCGATCTCCTGATAATAGATTTTTGATTTCCCCAGAAGTGCTGTCATCTGTCCTTCGACCTCCCTTGGCTGGGCAGATGACAGCACTTGGCTTGATGAGTGGTACGTCTCTTGATGGGATTGATGTCGCATTGCTTACCACCGATGGCGGCAGGATATTGCACCACGGTCCTGCCATGATGGTGTCTTATGAGGAAGAGAAGCGGGCATTGTTACAGGCGGCCCTGGAGGCGGCGACCCACTGGTCGCCGGAGACGCCCCTGCCTGAAACATTGGTTGAGGCTGAGCGGGTGATAACTCATGCGCATAAGTGCGCTGTAGATGAGTTTATAGAGACTCATGGAATATCACGGGAGACAATTGACCTCATAGGGTTTCACGGGCAAACAGTGCTGCATCAGCCCGGGAGGCAACGCACGGTGCAGTTAGGGCAGGGGGATCGGCTCGCCTGTGAGACAGGTATTGATGTTATTAATGATTTTCGTAGTGCTGATGTAGCCGTTGGAGGCCAAGGTGCACCTTTAGCATCGCTTTATCATATGGCCATGGCCGTATCCATGGATATGGAAACGCCTCTTGCCGTTGTTAATATTGGTGGGATTGCCAATGTGACGTTTATTGATATCCGTAATCCCTCAGAGGCTTATCTGCTGGCGTGTGATACGGGGCCAGGTAATGGTTTGTTGAATGATTGGATTGGTCGGCATTTAGGGTTACCTCATGATCAGGAGGGGCGGTTGGCGTTAGCCGGAACAGTTGACGAGTTGGCTCTTGCTCGGTTTATGGCGTTAGATTTTTTTAGTGAAGTGCCACCGAAGTCTTTGGACAGATTACATTTTGATTTAGGCGCGGTAGGGCATTTGAATGTTGCCGATGGCGCGGCCACCTTGACGGCTTTTACGGCTACAGCCATCGCGCGGGTGGTGGAGCATTTACCGGAAGCGCCTGTACGCTGGATTATTTGTGGAGGGGGACGGCATAATCCGGCCCTGATGGCCGCTCTCTCGCGTTGTTTATCTGGCACAGTAGAGCCCGCAGAGGCCATTGGTTGGCGTGGTGATAGTTTGGAGGCTGAAGCGTTTGCCTGGTTAGCAGTGCGCAGTGCGCAAGGGTTAGCGTTGAGCGTGCCCGGAACAACAGGCGCACCACAGCCAGTTTGTGGCGGACAACGCCATCTGGCCAAGGGCAATTCCTAAAACAAGAATTATCCGTAAAATACGGGAAAAATACGGGAAAAGTGTTGACACAATGGACAACTAAAACGGAGGGCAAATCCGCTATTGTCCAATTCACAGCATCACCCTATATGGGGGGTTTGGGAGGTTTTTGAGGGGAGGCCTATGGGGTGCCTTTGAGGGGGGTCTATGGGGAGGTTTTTGAGGGGAGGCCTATGGGGTGGTGTTGGACGGGGAGGTTTTTTAGTGAGGGTTTCTGATGGGGAATTTTTGATGGGGTGTCGGATAAAGGAGTGCGTCGGGCTTTCTACTATGCCTGAAGGTATTTTCCACTATTGTATATAATTACCTTACCTTTTTGATGAGTGGTTATGGGGTCGGCTATAGTAGCGTGCTTTTAATAGAGGAATTTTAATAGCGCACTAAATAATAGAGGGATTTTAATAGAGGGTTTTGAGAGGGGGTGCCTTTGATGGGGGGTTAGGCGGCTTCTGTTTCTTCAATCATCAGATTATCATCAAGATATTTGCTGACAGTTTTAGCAAGGGAGTCTATGTGGTTATCAAAGAAATGATTGGCTCCCCGGATGAGTTTATGGCTGATCTCAATGTTTTTTTGATTTCTGAGATGGTTGACCATGTTTTCCATATCTTCCTGAGGCACAACCTGGTCACTGCTTCCATGAAGAACAAGCCCTGATGAGGGGCATGGTGCAAGAAAACTAAAATCATACATGTTGACGGGCGGTGCTATGGAAATGAAGCTTGCGATTTCAGGCCGCCGCATCAGGAGCTGCATACCAATCCAGGCTCCAAAAGAAAACCCTGCCACCCAGCATTGCGGGCTCTCCAGATTATTGTCCTGAAGCCAGTCAAGAGCGGTCGTGGCGTCCGATAATTCTCCGGCTCCTGAGTCATGTTCTCCCTGACTACGGCCTACTCCCCTAAAATTAAACCGCAAGACGGAAAATCCACGCTCCACGAAGAGGTGAAAAAGCTGCCGAACAACAAGATTGTTCATGGTGCCCCCAAACTGAGGGTGGGGGTGCAGAATAAGGGCCGTTGGCGTATGTTTTGGTCCGCCATGGTGGTAGTGGCCTTCCAGACGGCCTACGGGGCCGTTAAATGTTATGTCGGTCATGTTTTTTGTTTGCACGGGTTTCTTTCTAGAATGGTTGGTTTTTTATTTGAAAATAATGTTAAAAAGGGTGGACTTTTTCTGATTTTTGATTAAATAACAAAGTGGAGCACTCGGGTAATGTGCGGTGACGATAGAGACAGGCAAAGAAGGACGGAAATCCTCAAATAATCAAGGCGGAAGCCAATCAAGACAACCAGCCGGGAGAAAAGATAAATTATTCGAGAATTTCTGCGCTTTTTTGGTCCACGCTCACCCTGACTTACCTGATATTACGCCCCACCCAACGGCAGGCCCATTCTAACACAACAGAAGCCGGGCGGTAAACGCATTTTTAACGTCTTCTTAACGATTAGCCCAAAACGGGCAAAAAAGGAGTGATGAGGAAATAATGTTAATGAAATGTTCCGACGGTCACCGATGAAGCTGACAACCAAAGGACGCTATGCGGTGATGGCCATGGCGGGTCTGGCCAGCCATAGCACTCACCATGAAGGCAACCATAATGCCGGGCATGGAGAGACTATGGCCATTCCGCTCAGCGATATTGCCGGGTGTCAGGGTATTTACCTGCCTTATCCGGAGCAGATTATGGCAGGTTGCGCCGGGCAGGATTTGTCACCGCCAGCCGGGGACCGGGCAGAGGATCTTCGCCGGGGGACCGGTGGGCTGCACACAGGCAAAAACGGAGGCCGAAGTTGTCTGTCGGCAGGGTTCGGCCGATATATGGGTGCAAGCCATTTAAATATGGTTTGCGACCACCGCTACTAACAAGAAGTGAGTTTTATATGACAGGCAAAGACCGTTCTCAAAAAAGCCGGAGCTATCAGCCAAACACGAAGAAGCTGAAAGAGGAGGTTGCGATCCCTACCCCGCCGGAGAGGCTGGCGGTAGCCTCTGCCCATCAGGTCGAGGTTATAGAGGAGTGATGAGGATATGAAAGCAAAAGCCAGCGTCATACTGAGCGCTTTGTTTTTACCGATCGTCTTATCCGGGACTTTGGCGGCACAGGACAATTCGTTGCCGAACCGGGAGTTTTGGGTGACAGCCACGGTGAAGGATGCAGAATCTGCTCTTAAACGTGGAGCATATATCAACGCCCGCACAGAGGATGGAAGTACGGCCCTGCATTGGGCCTCGGCCGGGAACCAGATACCAGAAGTCGTGAAGTTCTTGCTGGGTCACGGAGCCGACATAGAGGCCCGCGATGAGGTGGGAGAAACGCCCCTGCATTGGGCTGTGTCAACGAATGAAATGCCGGAGATGATAGAGGTGTTGCTGGCTCACGGAGCCAATATAGAGAACCGCAATGAGGGTGGAAGAACGCCCCTGCACAGCGCGGCGCTGAGTAGCAAAGCACCGGCAGTTGTGAAAGTGTTACTGGATCATGGGGCCGATATAGAGGCCAAAGATGTGTCCGGAGCAACGCCCTTGCATTGGGCGGCGGCCGGGAGCGAAACACCCTCGGTGGTAGAGTTTTTGCTGGACCGGGGAGCTGATATGGAGGCCAGAGGCAGGGGCGAGGTAACGCCCCTGCATGTAGCAGCGCTTGCCAGCAAGACACCGGGGGTGGTGGAAGTGCTGCTGGATCGCGGGGCCGATGGTGCGGCACGGGACAAGGTTGAGAAAATACCGTTTGACTATGCGAGGGACAATGAGTCTCTCAG
>JBAJNM010000038.1 GCA_036881865.1 Parvularculales bacterium
GATCCGCGATCTGGTTATCGAGTAAGGCGACGATGTTGGGGTGGTCATTCTCTGTCATTGATGGATTCTGGGGGATGTCGTTGACGGGTTCTGAAGGTTCGCCGTTTTCGGATGCCGGCGGTTGTGTCCCGTTTGACTGTTTCAGGGGTCTCCCATAGACGCGTGTGAGTTCTGAAACGTCAATCTGCTTTCGGTTTTTCGCGTCTATCTCAAAGGAGACTTTTCCGCTTTTGAGGTCGCGTCGGAGGGTCGATTCGGAGACGGGGATGACCTTGACGGCTTCGGTTATCGTCAATTTCGACATGTTTCAATTCCTTTCTTTGGAAGCGTTTGATAGGTGTCGTTGACTGTCTAAACGATGCAAGCGTGAGAATGGTTGCAAAAGGGAAATGGCGGGAGTGAGGCGTGCGCTGTGGGTTTCCGTGGTTTCCCACCGTAGCAGCAAGGCGGTGTGCGTTGCGTGTGAAACGGAGGGCATAGCGGGGACGCAAAACGGAACGTGCGTGGCACCGCGGTGGGATCACAATGCGATACAGACGCACCCGAAGGGGTTACGCTACAAATCCTTGCGAGAATTCCCTCAGAACGGGTAACCCTCACGCGCTATATCGGCGGTTTGTTATGGAGCGTGAAAAGCGCGTTGACAGCCTCTTCGAGGAGCTCCTGAATCGACTTATCCGTTTCGATACATAACATTCTCATCTGGGTATGCACGTGTTTACTGAAATGCCCCTGCATCACCACTTTACCTTCTCGCGATGCAGCCACGGGTGTCTTTCTTTTCGGTTTCGGTTGGGGCTCCGGATCGGATTGCGTTTCCTGTGGTGTTTCCATCTGCCCATTTTGCTCGAGCAAAGTTTTCAAATCGGTTTTGGGGTGCGGCATCGTTTATATCTCCAATTCCTTCATGACATATCTGTACAAGGCGCGCACCTCGTTGGATGCTTTGCCAGAGGGTTCAAACTCCTGGGCGGTTTTCCCATCAACGACAGCATGCGAAAAAGCAACGCGGTCCCTGAGGACACATGGTGCCGTCGGTACACCATACACCTCAACGGCGCGCTTGGCTTTGTACAGCATACTGCTCCGTGCCTTGACGGCGTTGAAAATCACTCGCATCTCAACATCCGCCATTTTCCCAATTTTAATTGTTGAGCTGATCGCCTCAAGATCAAACCGAGCATCACGGCTCGGAATCAGCGCAAGGTTCGCCATTTCTGCGGCATTCAGAGAAGTTGAATCGGTATTCGGAGAGGTATCAATAATAGCGAGGTCCACACCGCCTTGCTCGGCAGTGTGGAGCACTTGTGGCAGCCGAGTGGCATGGGCAGAAATGACAATCGGTGTTTCGTCGCTTCGGGTATCACTCCATTTCGCCGCGGACGCCTGCGGATCAAGGTCTATCAAAGCGACAGTCTTGCCGTTACGCGATGCCTCCACCGCAAGATGGACGGCTATTGTCGTTTTCCCGGTGCCGCCCTTCTGTGATAGGACTGCTAAGGTTTTCATAGGTTCCTCCTTGACATACTCACCCAGCGAAAGCACGCGGGTTTTGTGTCGGGCTCCTGATAAATGCGTGCAGGCACTCATGCCTTCATTCACGCATTCACGAATGCATGCCTGCATGCCTGCATGGATGCGTGAATGCACTCATGCTAAAAACGCAATATTTCTCGATAGGTTACAACTCCCATTCTGTCCGCTAATTTCTCAAAATTCGGTGAAGGTGAAACCTGCCCTTCTTGCGGACATAGAAAGAAACCGAGTCGTAGGACTTACCAGTGTCGCCAATGCGAATGGAATCACAAACACCCGTCTCAGTGAGTATCCGGGCTTTGCGCACGGGATGATCCGTGTCAAATGCTTCACGGATGGTGGCTTCTGTGGGTTCCCACCCTGAATCTTGGAAGATGGAGACACGACAGACATCTGCGTCAGGTAGGTTCAGAGGGGTTCCGTCCCCCATCTCCCCTTATTTTTTTATTGTTAGACAACAAAAAACCAAGGACCTTTGTGCTTCAAGAAGCGGTTTGGATGCATGTTGTTTAACAATTTTAATATACACTTTAATATGTTTAAGGGGGCGATGCGACCACGCCGCACCTACATTCCCAGACTTTAATATGAACGTTTATAGTATGAAATATGAACGTTTATAGTATGAAATATGAACGTTTATAGTATGAAATATGAACGTTTATAGTATGAAACATGAACGTTTATATTGTGACCTCTCAACGCTTATGGAGAAGCCTTTAGAACTCTGCTTTCTCGCGACAACAAAACTGGCATATTTTGCTTTTAATATGAACGTTTATAGTATAAAATATGAAAATTAATCTTGATAAATGTTCATATTTATTGTATGCTTGTGTAACGTATATCCCAAGAAATAGAGGTATGTCTGATGAACTTAGGAAAAATCAATGAAGTTATTAAAGCAAGTCCGGCGATACAAATCCAGAGCAAGATCTCGCTTTTGCAACGGCGGGCGTGGAACGTCCTACTCGCAAATGCTTACAACGAGCTCTTAGATAAGGACATCCATAGTGTCAGTCTCGTTGAACTTGCTACGAAGCTCAGACTCGGCACTGGGAATCAAGACTATCTGAAAGGCGTGTTACGGTCACTTCGCTTTTGTGAGGTGGAGTGGAATTTGCTGAACAAAGACAACAAGCAGGTCTGGGGGGTTGCGAGTCTATTGGCATCCGCGGAGATAGAAAACGGTATCTGCACCTACGGGTTCGCCCCACATCTGCGCTTAAAACTTCACAACCCACGCGTCTACGCCAAGTTGAACCTACGCCTGCAGAACCAATTCACGAGTCAATATGCGTTGGTTTTATGGGAAGTGTGTTTTGATTACTTTGATGCGGATCGAGACCAGGGTGAAACCCCGTTCATCCCTCTTGAAATGTTTAGAGAGTTGTTAGGTATCAAAAGCGACGAATATCCAGCGTTTAGTATATTCAACCGAGCTGTTATCAAGCCCGCCATCAAGGAAATTAACGAGGTAACAGACTATTTCGTTGAGGTTGAACAGAAACGGATCGGACGCAAGGTTGCCCATCTGAAGTTTCGTATCACGCGAGTCAAGAAACTCCCCGCTCAGGAGTCGTTTTTTCCAGACATAGAGAACCTGCCACGTGTGGCTGTCGAACTTGTGCAAGCCGAGATTGATCGGAAAGTGGCATTGCAGATCGCTACTGCGGCGTGGGATTTTGTGAATCCTGAAAAGGTGCCGTCGCCCGGCAGCTATCCCGATTTTCTGGGGTATGTCGCCGAGAAGCTTGAGATGTCGGTGGATGCGGTGGGCGTGAAAAATCGTTCGGGGTATATCGTTGAGGCGATCCGTGAGAACTATCAGGATCCGGAGCTCCAGAAACGACGCGCCGAGCGCGCTGAAAAAGCCAAACAAAAAGAACTTGAGGACCTGACGACGGAATACAACGCTAAGCGGAACAACATCCTGCGTCAAGTTGTCCATGCGCAGCCGGAACTCGTTGAAGCCGCTGCGGAGAGAGTCCAGTCTTACATTGTCCGTCAACGTCTTGTTGAACAGCCGTCTGCGATGGCGGCGTATCAGAAGGGCGGGATGGTGGCGGCGGAGATCAATGCCATCCTTGCTGCGGAGTTCTGTCAGGACTTGCTCGCGCCGGTGGTTGCGGCATACGAGGATGAGAGGGACAGGATATTGGGATAGGGGCGGAAGTTGGGATGTTGGGAAGTCGTCTGAATCTCGGATTTTCGCCGATTCGACGGATTGACGCGGATTTTAGGATTTGGGTTTATTGTCGGTATTTGTCAGGAAGCGGGGTTGGGATGTTGAGGGTCTGAGGGGGAGGGCGCGAAACAGACCGCTGGAGTCATGACCCACTCAATCGTTTGCTTGGTGAAGAACGCATCTCTGCTCGGGATCTTTGGCACGCTGTGAAAACTCTCACTGCGAGGCAATAGCGTTTGACCGAGAGGATAAGACGAAACTCCAACACCTCTTGGATATGTTCAAGAATGCGCATTTCGTCAAAGAACTGCCTTTTCGGACGCTGCTCATAGAGGCTTGGTATGCTTCAATGGATGTCATGAAGGCAATTGAGGCACTTGATAAAGTCTACTATGCCCCTCTGAAGCGCAATCGTCTTGTGAGCACTTGGGTCAAAACACCTTACCAACGCTTTGAGACCCTGACATGAACCCCTGCTGAAGCGACTCAAGGTCAACTTGTGCATATCAAAAAGTTTCCGAAAGGTCATGAAGTGAAGGTGTTTCGGATAGCGTCTGACACCGGGCACCCGGAATATATCGCTACCAACGATTTATCTCAAGACGATGTCGAAGCGACGCAGCAGAAATGTCGTCTTCGCTGGAAGATTGAGCAACTTCACCGAGAGTTGAAGCAAACCACAGGGATGGGCGAGTGTCAGTTTGTGTGGGATTTAGAGCAACGCGGAGCCGCTGATAAAGCGTGGCTTATGATAATGCCCCACTGAATCCGTTCAATCCGCTGTAGCACAAACTTTAGTTTGTGCATGATTAGACGCAACCTAAAAGATTATGCTTTGAATGAAAGAGGAACCCTAAATAAGATGGAAATAAATGATACTCAGAGAACCAACCTAAAACTTATCCATTTTCAATCAGGAGGAGATATTTTGTCGAAAATAAAAAATGTTCTACTCGTTTTTGTGTTACTCTTTGTCATCTCAGGCTGTGAAAAAATAACCGACACAGTCCTATTACCGCCCGATACATCAGAGACAGAACCCCTCACAGTCATGACCTACAATGTATATCTCGGTGCCAGTGCAGTCAACCTGCTATCTGTAGAGAGTTTGCTACAGGTTCCAGAGGAAGTCGCGAACCTGTTCACGCCGGCGTGGTTGCACAGATAGCCTTTGAGTAGCACATAGGAAACCGTTGGTCAAAAGGGGCAGTAAACCACCCCTTTTGACATTTCGTTGCGCTTTAGATTTCAGGCAGACAATGCCGAAACCGCATCGTCTTCACTGTCAAAATGTTCAAAAATATGAACAAGCCGATGCACAACAATCAGGTTCTTAATGTGTTTGCCGATATGAACGGCACCCATGCGACCCTTTCTGCGTTTGGCAACGATATGTGCCTCTATAAGCACCCCGAGCCCTGAAGAATCAATCATACGAACATTCTCGAAGTTAAGAAGGACACGCGGGGCATCCGCCCCCTCTACCTCTGGCAACAGGACTTTCCGTAACTCTGATACGGAGGTTCCGACAATCTTTCCTTTCAGTTCCAAAATCGAAATGCCATTTTGCTGGCGAATTTGCGTTGTCATTTTTTTCCTTTTCTGTTTATTAAACATCGTGGATTTTAATCGTTTAATGGTTTGAACGTTCACTCTATGTTTTCGTTTACTTAGTCCGTTTTCAGAGAAAAAAAATCACTTTTTTCACCTCACCAAAGTTTACCTAAGTTCACGGAATGAAAGCCCACTGCTTTAGCTAACGTATAAGTATAAGTTTGGTGATCAATCGAACACAATACGCATTGGCAACTTGCTTGACGATATGTGGCAGGTGCATGCGTATTTCCACAAGTGGCAGCGTCAACGCTACAAAGACGGATTGCCGTATGTCAACTTTGAGGGTATGTGTGACCACGTGAAACTTATGAAAGATACGACACACCCCCATTGGCAAGCGTTGCCGTCTCAAGCAATCCAACAAGAGTTGAAACGTATCCATTTGGCATACGACCGGTTTTTCAAATAAACACATTTTTATTTTTAGAGGCGACCCCCGAACCCGAGATAATTATACCTTTCCCGGAAGAGATCCATGTTGATGTGGGTCTTCCGTCCCCCCATCTCCTCTTATTTTTTTATTGAAAGAACAACAAAAACCAAGGACCTTTGTGCTTCAAGAATCAGTTTGGGTGCATGTTGTTTAACTATTTTAATACTTTTAATATGTTTTAATATGTTTAAGGGTGCGATGCGACCACGCTACACCTACATTCCCAGACTTAAAGGTGTAGGTTTATATCCCTAAAGGTGTAGGTTTATATCCCTAAAGGTGTAGGTTTATATCCCTAAAGGTGTAGGTTTATATCGAAGCCTCTGAAAACCTACTGATGATGGGGGTCAAAGATGGGATTTTTGCGGTTAAAGGTGTAGGTTTATATCGCTGAAAGTGTAGGTTATATTGAAAAATATACACTTTTATGTTAGAATATGAACAAATATCCGGAGGAGGCAGAATGAATGAACTTAGCGAAAATCAATGAAGTTATCAAAGCAAGCCCAGCGATTCAAGTCCAGAGCAAGATGTCGCTGCTCCAACGGCGTGCGTGGAACGTGTTGCTCGCCAATGCCTACAACGAGCTTCCAAATAAAGACATTCATAGTGTGGGCATGGTTGAACTCGCGGCGAAACTTGGGTTCGGGGAGGGCAATCAAGCCTACCTCAAGGAAATGTTGAAGTCGCTGGTCGATTGCACGGTAGAATGGAATCTGCTGAACAAAGACAACAAACAGGTCTGGGGGGTTGCCTCACTGTTGGCATCCGCAGAGATAGAAAACGGTGTCTGTTTGTATGAGTTCGCAAGGCCACTGCGCTTGAAACTCTACAACCCGCGCGTCTACGCCAAGTTGAACCTGCGTCTCCAAAATCAGTTCTCCAGTAAATACGCCCTCATTCTCTGGGAACTGTGTTTCGACTACTTCGATACAGAGCGAGATCAAGGCGAAACACCTTTCATTCCGCTCGAAACTTTCCGGGAGTTGATGGGTATCGAGGCGGATGAGTATCGAACTTTTAAAGCACTCAACCGAAATGTTATCAAACCCGCCATCAAGGAGATCAACGATTTGACGGACTATCATGTTGAGGTGGAACAGAAACGCCTCGGACGTCGGATTGCCGAGTTGAAGTTCCGTATCACGCGCGTCAAGCAGCTGCCGGTTCAAGAGTCGTTGTTCCCGGATATAGAGAACTTGCCGCCGGTGGCGATTGAACTCATCCAAGCGAAGATCGATCAGAAAGTCGCGCTACGAATCGCTGCTGCTGAATGGGATTTTATTACACCTGAAAAGTTGCCGAAACCTGGCACGTATCCCGATTTTCTGTCCTACATTTCTGAAAAGCTTGAGATGTCGGTGGATGCGGTGGGCGTCAAGAATCGTGGGGGGTATATCGTTGAGGCGATCCGTGAGAACTATCAGGACCCCGAACTCCAGAAACGCCGCGCCGAGCGCACTGAAAGAGCCAAAGAAAAAGAACTTGAGGACCTAACGACGGAATTCAACGCTAAGCGGAATACCATTCTCCGTCAGGTTGTCCATGCCGATCCTGGACTTGTGGATGCCGCCGCAGAGAGAGTCCAGTCTTACATTGTCCGTCAACGCCTTGAAGCGCACGATACGGCTCTCGCGGCGTATCAGAACGGCGGGATGGTGGCGGCGGAGATCAATGCGATTCTTGCTGAAGAGTTCTGTCAGGCGTTGCTGGCGCCGGTGGTTGCGGCATACGAGGATGAGAAGGTCAGGATTTTGCGATAGGGGATGGCGGTTGGTGATCGTCAGAATCGCGGATTGACACGGATTATGCGGATGGCGCGGATTATAGGATTTTGGTTTATTGTTGGTTTTCGTCAGAATCGCGGGATTGGGGGCGTTGCCGGTCTGAGGACGCAAGTTAGAGGTTTGCGGGACACGGTGGCAGTCGGTGGAAAAAGGGTAGCCCCCGGACCCATGGAAGGATGCGAGGGCTATATCCGCAAAAATGAGTGATTCGGTGAGAGTGCCAGTCGCCCGAACCGCGGTGCAGCCAAGTTCGGCTGCCAGTGCGGGGGTAAGTATAGCATGAATCGTTAGAAGTTCAATTCTTTTTTATTTTTTTATTGTTAAACAACAAAAAACCAGGGGCCTTATCCTTCCGAAAAGCGGTTTGGATGCATGTTGTTTAACTATTTTAATATATACTCCTTTAAAATTATGTTTAAGGGTGCGATGCGACCACGCCCCACCTACGTTTTCGGATTTAAAGGCATAGGTTTATATCGCTAAAGGCATAGGTTTATATCGCTAAAGGCATAGGTTTATATCGAAGCCTCTGAAAACCTACTGATGATGGGGGTAAAAGATGGGATTTTGGCCTTTAAGGCATAGGTTTATATCGCTGAAGGTATAGAAATGGTTGACAATACTTATACTTTTATGATAAACTCTATACATATCTCTAAAAGCAGCGGAAGGCTTCTCTATGAACAACCTATCGAAAATCAATGAAGTTATCAAGGCGAGTCCGGCTATCCAAATCCAGAGCAGGATTTCACTTTTACAGCGGCGTGCGTGGAACGTGTTGCTCGCAAATGCCTATAACGAGCTCCCAGATAAGGAAATCCATAGTGTCAGTGTGGTTGAATTAGCGGCGAAACTCGGATTCGGCGATGGGAATCAGGAGTACCTCAAAGAGATGTTACGGTCACTGCGTTCTTGTGAGGTTGAATGGAATCTGCTGAACAAAGACAACAAACAGGAGTGGGGCGTTGCGGGGCTATTAGCCGAGGTGCGTATTGTTGATGGTATGTGCTTCTATCAGTTCCCGCACACATTACGCCTGAAGCTCCACAATCCACGCGTTTATGCCAAACTCAACCTGCGTTTGCAGAACCAATTCTCCAGCCGATACGCCCTCATTTTATGGGAGGTTTGTTTCGATTACTTCGATACCGGGCGGGACCAAGGCGAAACGCCCTTCGTTCCGCTCGGAACCTTCCGGGAGTTGATGGGTTTGCAAGCCGATGAGTATACAACATTTAAGTCCTTAAATCAGTGGGTCATCAAACCCGCCATCAAAGAGATCAACGACTTAACGAACTACCACGTTGAGGTAGAACAGAAGCGGATCGGACGGCGGATCGGTGAACTGAAGTTCCGTATTACGAAAGTCAAGCAACTGCCGGTTCAGGAGTCGCTCTTCCCCGATATAGAGAACCTCTCACCGGTCGCCGTTGAACTCGTCCAGGCAGAGATTGATCGGAAAGTGGCATTGAAAATTGCCACACAGGACTGGGATTTTGTGAATCCCGAAAAGGTGCCGAAACCTGGCACGTATCCCGATTTTCTGGGGTATGTCGCTGAGAAACTTGAGATGTCGGTGGATGCGATGGGTGTCAAGAATCGTGCGGGGTATATCGTCGAAGCCATCCGTGAGAACTATGAGGATCCCGAACTCCAGAAACGACGCGCCGAGCGCACTGAAAAAGCCAAACAGAAGGAACTTGAGGACCTGACGACGGAATACAACGCTAAGCGGAATACGCTCCTGCGTCAGGTTGTCCACGCCGATCCGGGACTCGTCGATGCCGCCGCAGAGAGAGTCCAGTCTTACATTGTCCGTCAACGCCTTGAAGCGCACGATACGGCTCTCGCGGCGTATCAGAAAGGCGGGATGGTGGCGGCGGAGATCAACGCTATCCTTGCCGCAGAGTTCTGTCAGGCGTTGCTGGCGCCGGTGGTTGCGGCATACGAGGATGAGAAGGTCAGGATTTTGGAAAGGTAGAATGGGGAGGTCGCCATCGGGAGAATGTTGCGATGGGGAGATGGGTTCTACAGAAGAAGTTGTACCCGTTTGTGAGATTTTGCGTTAATGTGTTATAAATAAAAAAGTATTGACTTTTTGTGGGAAATATCGTATTCTATTTAAATACCTTGTTGGGGGGCACTGCTAGGTTCTGTGTGAACATCCTTTACCCAAAAATAACACAGGAACTGCCCCCTTCCCACCCTAGCAGGCGGTTAAAAACAAGGTCAAGGTAAACACATCTTTTTTACATAAAGGCTATCGGAAACTGTCAAGGCGTTCGCTGACGCTGACGCTTCCCCATAACGGGTGGAGTTCTTTCAGCAATCGGAAACTTTTAGTTTGAGTTCTGAGGGCGAATCGAGACCTCTGATAACCGATGAACGCTGATAGCCGATAAATTCTGACGGCTGATGGAAACCAATATCTGACAGCCATAAAGTGAGGTATATTTTTTCATGAATAACTTAACGACACGAAAAGTCGTCCTCGGACTACTGATGACGCTCGTATTAGGTTTTGGTGTGCAGGGTGTTTTGGAGGCTGTCGAAGACCCTGATATTCAATCAGAGCAGCTGAATCCTGAGGATGTATACACCGTTGGTGATCGAAAAGAAATCTCTATTACTCTTACTCCCGATCAGGCTGGCACACGAGAGACTGTTTCCATTAGTAAAAGTTCAGGCATTGCCTTTGTGGATGAGTATTATTCACTCTCCAGTATAAGACTGACAGAGGATGAAAATCTCGAATTGGATCCCGCTGAAAACGGGACAGACTTCATCTACACGGTAAGGAACATAGATAAGACGGTCAGTAATGCTTCACCAATCGCCATCCCTTACTCTTTTCAAGCGAAAGGTATACAGACGATAACAATCAGTGGTAGAGATTATGAGGATCCGGATGCAGGATCTTGGTCCTATAGGTACACCTTTTACGTGAAGGGCCCTGGCAGTCGGACAACCACCACCCGCCTGGTGAGTTTAACAGATGGGCTTATTGCGGGTGACGGTAATAACATAGTCGTTCATCACGGAGATAGTAGTCACTATGAAGTTATGTACGATATGGTCCCCTCCGGAGGGAGTTTCCAGATAGAGACCCCGAGAGCGAAACTGACGGGTCTGGCGAATAATGGTAAGGGATCAAGTGCCTTTGATGTGTTGTTGAAGATGGATCGAACATATCAGGTGAATGCAAAAGTTACAGGTTCTGATGTAACCACGACGAGTGTTTATATTATTGGATATCCCAATATGACAGTAGGTTACCCTGATAATCCAGATGGTCTGGAGGCTGATGATCTAAATAACAGTGTAGACGGAAGTAGGGGGAGCCCTGGACGGATTAATCAGGTGCTTAAGAAAGCCTTTTATGTAAGGGTAACAGACGGGACCCTCATGCCTCCGAAGAATGCGCAATCCACTGAACTTGACGGATCTGTCCCTGGGGTTGTCGTCACGTTTCGAGCCGATGATAGCGGCACTGGCGGTGGCTATGTAGTGTTTAATGCCGCTCAGAATGCCGGCACCTTGGTTACCTCTGACAATAGGGTGAGAGTTGACGCTTTTGGTGCACCACTAACAACGGACACGGCTAAGGTCCTATATGTGCGGACCCTGATACATGGTAACGCCAATGTTGACTTCCAGCTTGGAACGGATAGGAAACAGGATGTTACGATTAGTTGTCTGGGGCAAAGAAGAACCGTTAGCGCGTATGCTGGCGAAGGTGCCTACGGAGGTCAATTGGTTAATCCTCGTAGTCAAAGTAGTCAAGCCACCGGTCACGCTGGAGAATACGAACTGCGTGTGAACGTGGAAGACGAGGACGGAGCAGCGTTATCTAACAAGTATGTTGAATTCAGAACAAGCGATGGGACATTGGAAGATCCGAGTATGAAGGAGGGGACCAGCACTTTAGGACGCCTTGGTGTTCGGACGGATACACAAGGCATCGCTTTGGTCTTTTTCGATCAGAAGGACACTTCAGGTTCCCCGAGAGTGACTGCACATCTTTTCGACTTGGGTGATGGTGATACGGAGGGTGGTTCAGGTGACCAGGCTGATACGGTTATCGATGATGTCGTCTTCGACATCCGAGGCGGCGGTTCCACTCCGAATCCACAGCCGAATCCACAGCCGACCAATACCATCTTCATTTCACCCGCCAGTACCACGGGCGCGCCTGGGAACACCATGGCGGTGAATGTCAATTCAAACCCAGCGGGTATTTTTGTCACACTACGGAGTAACGATTTCTCGAATACCAACTTCTCGCCGCAATCTGGGATAACACCGTTCACAAGCGCGCTGACGCTACCGAGTTCGACAGGCGTGTATCAATACTTCGCCTACGGTTCAATCGGGGGTGTGACGGTTTCAGATTCAGAGGCAATTACGGTAGAAACCGCAGCACCGGGTACGCTGGCGTTTACCCTCGGCACTCGCGTCGGCAACCAGCAGACGATTACCGTGAGTGCAGCACGGGGCGGTTTGGCACAAAGCGGCGTGCTTTTCTCTGTAACGGGCGGCGCATCGACCTACTCGGGACGGACAGAGACGAATGGCAGCGTCTCGGCAATCATCGCGCTCCCGACGGCGACAAATTCCCACGTGCTGACAGTCAGTGCCACGGGATATCCGTCCGTCCAAGCCACAGCCCTCCCGCCCGGACAAACGACAACAACGCCAACAGGCCCCGCTGGTGAGGCAGACAGCATTGAGATTGTCGGGTCTCGTCAACTCAGCGGCACCCTGAACCAAGCGAGCCGGCTCCGCACCCAAGTTCTCGATGCCAACGACACCGGCGTTGGAGATGTCGCCGTGACGTTCAAGGTTCTGTCCCCTGGACAGGGCACCTTTGCCGGTGCTCTCGGCAATGGAAGGGCAGTGCGACTCGATACAAGTCAAGATGGCTACGCCACGACGAGTTTCACGCCGACGCTTGCGACGAGCGGGGGCACCGTCACCGTTGAGGCGAAAGCGGCTGGGGTCAGTGCTCCTGTCACGTTCATCATAAGTGTCGATGAAGCGTCTGACACACAAACGCCAACACCCCCTCCCGATACAGACGTTTCCCCCCCCACGGAGACGCATCCGGCAGCAGTTGTGCATGTCGGTGCGGCGCATCGTCCGCCGATGGTGTGGGTAGACGGTGGTAAGATTTATGCACTCGTCGGGGCGAACGTCCAAGAATTCGCATCGGGGGTTGAAGGTGCCTTGAACATCGCCATCGGTGGCGAGAAAGTCTACTGGACGGAGATGACGGGCGAGAGTGGTGGCACGATCAACAGTGCGAACCTTGACGGCTCTGGTGCTACAGAACTGAAGTCTATCCGTGCCGTCCCGATGGGCATCGCCGTGGATGTGCCGAATAGCCTGCTCTACTGGACGAACTCGCGTGGGAGAATCCAGAGCCTGAACGCCGATGGTTCGGGGATCGTCGAAAACGTGGTGGAAAATCTCGTGAGCCCGATGGATATCGCCTTAGCGGATGGCGCTGCGTATTGGACGCAAGGCGGAAACGTCCGGTTTGTTAACCTCACCGGTCAAAAAGAGATTCGTAATATCTCGACAGGGATGGATAGCGCTGGGTCCCTCACAATTGGTGGCGGGAAAGTCTATTGGACGGAGATGACGGGCGAGAGTGGTGGCACGATCAATAGTGCGAACCTTGACGGCTCTGGTGCTACAGAACTGAGGTCTATCCGTGCCGTCCCGATCGGCATCGCCGTGGATGCGCCGAATAACAAACTCTACTGGACGAATTCCCGGGGTAGGATCCAAAGCATGGATGTCGACGGCGTGACAGTCGAAAACGTCGTTGACGGGTTAGGCATCCCGGGGGACATGGTGCTGAGCGAGAGCATTTCGGCACCGGCTGCTTCAGGAAGTTCGACTGGATCCGGGACGACGGCTGATACCTCGAAGTATGATGTCAATGGCGATGGCGTGGTGGATGGCAAGGACAAAGCCTTAGTCCTCGACGCGGTTGTGACAGGTACATACGTTGCCAAATACGATGTCAACGATGACAAGAAACTTAATATCCTTGACTACGTGCTTGTTGAGGTGAATATTGATACTGGAGCAGCGGGTGCCCCGGCACTGCTTGGTATGAAACTGAGTACTATTCAGATAGATCGCATCGAGGAACAGATCGATCTGTTGATCGCAACAGGCGACCGTTCACCGGCAGCGATGCGGACGCTGATTTATCTCCAGCAACTCATCGCGACGGCACGTCCGGAGAAAACACAGTTGCTCGCAAACTATCCGAATCCGTTCAATCCAGAAACCTGGATGCCCTACGAGTTGGCGACGGATACGACTGTCAAGATTACGATATACAACACGCAAGGTGTTGTGATCCGTACGTTGGCGCTTGGGCATCAGTCAGCAGGCTACTACGTGGGTCGGGATCGTGCGGCGTATTGGGATGGTCGCAATGCGCTTGGCGAACAGGTCGCGAGCGGTATCTATTTCTACCAGTTCGAGACGGATACGATGTCGTCGATGCGGAAGATGGTTATATTGAAGTAGCCGTCAGCGATCATCAATCAGTAACAAGACCGGTGCGGTTAGAAACCGCACCTACCAAGTTTGAGAAAGGGCGCGGTGTAGAAGCCGCGCCTTTTTTGTTAAGAAGTTGTCTGAATGCACGTCGCATTTGGTCGAGTACGCCGCAAATCGCGGATTTTCGCGGATTCGACGGATTTTCGCGGATTTTAGGGACTTTTGTTTATCGTCGGTTTCTGTTAGAATGGCGAAGTTAGGGACATTGACGGTTTGAGGACGTAAACTGGAAAGTTTGCGCTACAAAGCGATTTGAAAGAGGCGAGATTCGGAGACCTCACCAGCGAATGATAGAGTGGGTTCGTGATGAATTTGGGACCGGAACAGTACTTTATAGCGGATTTGAAACAATCTGATCTTCAGAGAAGCCAGGGTCCTGGAAGGCAACCGATAAGGAGGCAACCGATGCGAAACATTTCAATCCTGTTGTGTATATGTTCTCTGTTCTTTATCGCTCTTGGGGACCGTGTCTGTGTCCACGCACAAACCAAAACCGCAGACAAACTTTGGGTTGAGTACCAAAACGCAACCCTCAGCGCTGCTACGGTTTCAAGCAACTACTACATTCAAGTGGATGCGGCGGATGATACAAACAAGCAACTTGCTGTCGTCGTGGGTTTGTATACCAGTAGTGTTTCGACGCTGGTTGTCGCCGGCATCGGTCAGGTCAAACCGACGTTAGCCATCGTAAAGGGTTGGTTATCCAATGGTAACCTTTCCGCCTTGAAGGTGCTTGCGGATCAAGCGATGTCTGATGCGCACAAAGAAGCGGCGGACTCTGCAAAGAAAAAGACATCTGCCTACGATGATTATTTAGCACAGTTTGGGGTCGAGAATCCGGGGTATGGTACGGATGGGTATACGGGTCCTGCGCCGATGGGGAGGATTAGGAGTCGCGCCATTCCGGAGTTCAAAACGGAGGTCGTTCTTGAGGCACGCCGCGGCGTTGGTTCTATGGTGTATATGTTTTTAGTGTTTCTTATAGGTATTGCTTGCGTTTTTTTTCTTGTCTTCTTGCTGAAACTCTGTCTGCTGACTCGGTCAAAAGGTCTGATTTTGCTGACGAGTGTGATTCTGATCGGAAGCATCTTTGAAGTGAGTTTGAACCACTTTTTGGATACACATATATCTCGATGGGTAACGGGTGAAGTGCACAATGCGACCCAGCGCTGGAACGTTGCGGAATTCTTAGGGCTCGTTTTTCTCATAAAACACTTCCTGTACATCACCTTGTGTGGGTTCTCTGTCTTTCTGATATATAGAGAATGGCGAGCGCGGGGAAAAAACGCTAAATCTGTTTGAGGTTCTAACGATACGAACCCAAAACTTATAGTCTCTCTTGTACAGAACACGCCAGCATGTTTTATGCTTCACCCCTAAATTGCGTGAAAGTTGGCAACTTGATAGGCTTTTCTTTGCGTTTGCCATCAACGAGATCGCCAAAAACCACTTCTGGAGCGGTATCTGGGTGCCTTTTAGGGGTGCCTTTTTCTCACGGATTCTGATATAATCATCAGATAAGGATAAACGTATGAAGTTTGACATATTTTTTGAGAAGTTTCCAGTGGGGTCTCGGATCGTAGCCACCTTGATTTTTGCGTCTGCTTTGCTGTGTGTTTGGCTTCCCACAGCTGTGAGTCAATCGCGTGCCCCACAGATAGACATGTTGCGCTCCAATGATGCCTTGAATCAACTCTATAGGACCTATAGGCTGGAGGATTCGCAATTATGGAGCGATGTTGATAATTTGAGGTTTTTAATTGGCAAACTTGAGATAGTGATAGACCAGTGGGAGCCGAATTTGGATATATCCGAAGGGATCACCATCTTGACAGCACTGAACACAGAGATTAAGGCTGTCGAAGAGCAGCACATCCTTACCAACAAGCAGGAAAACAAAACAGAAACGGCACGCAAAGCTTACAACGATGCTGCCAAACTCCATAATGAGACGTATAAGGATGTCTCTGGATTCGTAGAAAAGAGTATTTATGACGGCACGGATTATAAGATTCCCGCGTTATCCACATCAATCCGATTACCAACTACTCCTTTGAAAGGAGAGGTCCCCATGTTGAAGCGACTCTTATCCGGCAGCCCTCTCTTCTATGGACTCGCCTGCTTGTTAGTGTTCATCGCTGACGGACTCCTTTATCGGCGAACCGTCAAACACGAAGCGAGACGCGATGTCTAACGCACCGAAGAAAATGAATGTTTTTAATATCTTGTTTAATATGTTTAAGGGTGCGATGCACCCACGCCATACCTAAATTCCCAGACTTTAATATGAACGTTTATGGGGTGAAACATGAACGTTTATGGGGTTAAAGCGGAAAGAATACAAGTCTCCATTGTCCGTCAACGGCTTGAAGCACATGACACGTCCCTATCCGCGTATCAGAAAGGGGCATGATCGCCGCGGAAATCAACCACATCCTCGCAGAGGAGTTCTGTCAGGAGCTGCTTGTGCCGGTGGTTACGGCGTATGAAGATGAGAAGGCGCGGATTATGGGGAAAACGGGTTAGGAGCGAGAGAGGACGGTTGGAAGAGAAGACAGGAGGGTGGGAAGATTGGAAGGACTCGCCCATCCTTCCGTCCTTCTATTCTTGTGATAGACCCCCGCCTTTAGTCGGGACCGTTAGTGCTGTTCATCTGTTTGTGAGGATGCGTGCTTTTTCGTCTTGGTAGTTTTGAAGGATGGGTGCGAGTTTGTCGTAGCAGAAGTGTTCAGCGATGGCTTCCTCGATGGCAACTTTAACCATCGTACTTTCTCGATAGGCTTCTGTGGCGGTATCGTATTCCTCAAGTCGTCGTCGTGGATGGTAGGTTTCGACGCGTTCAGCGGCTTTCTCAATGAGTGTAGGGTCGGCTTGGATGGCTTGTCGAAGGATGTTGTTGCGTCTGATGAGAAAGGTTTCTTCTGCGTCTTCAAGCTCCTGTTCTTTGGCTTTCTCTGCTCGCACTTCCCGCTCTTTTCGGACCCACTCGTCCTGATAGTTTTCTCGGATGGCTTCGATGACATACCCGCCTTGATTCTTGACACCTGAGGCAGAAAACGACATCTCGATTTTCTCAGCGACGTAGGCGGCAAAGTCGGGATATGTGTCGGCGGGTGGCAACTTGTCGGGGGTGACGAATGCCCAGGCTTTTTTAGCGATCTGGAGGGCGATTTTCCGATCCACGTGTGCCTGGACGAGTTCAATGGCGACGGGTGGGAGGTTTTCTATATCCGGGAACACGGACTCTTGGACGGGAAGTTGTTTGACTCTTGAGATATAGAACTTCAAGTTCAGCGACTTTGCGTCCGAGGCGCTTGTGTTCGACTTCAACGTGGTAGTCTGTCAAGGCGTTAATCTCGCTGATGGCGGACTTTATTACATCTCGGCTAAGCACTTTGAAAACAGGGTAATCGGTTTCGTCTAAACCCATTAACTCTTTGAAGGTTTCGAGTGGAATAAAGGGTGTTTCGCCGGTGCCGCGATTGGTATCGAAGTAATCGAAACAGACCTCCCAGAGAATGAGGGCGTATTGGCTCTTGAATTGGTTTTGGAGGCGTAGGTTGAGTTTCGTATAGATGCGCGGATTGTGGAGCCTCTGACGCATAGAGTGTGAATACTCGTAGTAGCAGATGCCGTTTTTGATACGCGCTTCTGCTAACAAACTCGCAACGCCCCACTCCTGCTTTTTGTCCTTACCTAAGATGTTCCACTCGACCGTGAAATCAACGAGTGCCTCTAACGTCTCCTTGAGATACTCATCGTTTTTGCTATCAAAACCGAGCTTGGCGGAAAGTTCGGCAACGCTGGCGGTGTGGATTTCTTTATTTGGGAGTTCGTTGTAGGCATTGGCGAGCAGGACGTTCCACGCACGACGTTGGAGGTGCGTCATTTTGCCTTGTATTTGGATGGCGGGGCTGGCTTTGATCACTTCATTGATATTTTCTAATAGCATGGTAGTCGTCTCCTTTTGGGTAATTATACATATCCTACCATAAAAGAGAGTTTTTATCAATATAAATGCTCACCTTTAACCCCATAAACACTCACCTTTCACGAAAAAACAGGCATCAGGAGGCTTGTGGGAGGTAGGGTTTCAGACGGTTTCCCCATAAACACTCACCTTTTCCCCATAAACACTCACCTTTAACCCCATAAACACTCACCTTTAACCCCATAAACACTCACCTTTAACCCCATA
>JBAJNM010000039.1 GCA_036881865.1 Parvularculales bacterium
CCGGCCGGTGATCAGGCTTATATCGTTGAAGGAGTGCCCGAAGCAGGGAGTGAAGTGGTCGCTTCCGACGAACCGGAAGGGCCGTCCCTGGCCATGTTGCTGGCAGAGGCTGATAGCGCATCGGGTCAGAAGGTTGCCAAAAAATGCGTCTCCTGTCACACCTTTACTCAGGGTGGTGCCGATGGCATTGGTCCTAATTTGTGGAATATCGTCAACCGCCCCAAGGCTTCGGGTGACTTTACGTATTCCTCCGCTTTTCGGGAAGCGGAGGGTACGTGGACTTATGAAGATCTGGATGGATTTCTTGCCAAACCCAAACGCTGGATGCCCGGAACCAATATGGCCTTTGCCGGTTTGAGGAAGGCCAACCAGCGTGCCGATGTCATTGTTTATTTGCGCTCTTTGTCTGATGCACCGGCACCCTTGCCGCCTGTAGAAACCGGCACCAGGCAGGATGCAAATGACGAACCGGGGGGACCGGTTGTCGGAAACTGACCACTCCCGTGTGACCGGCAACCCGGACAGGTTCGGGCACACTCTGGCAATAATCCTGACGCTGATCTGGGGTGGACTTTATTGGAGTGAGCAACCCCGGGCACAAACACAGAATCAGGCCCAGCCACAGGTCCATACACAGAAAAGACACGGGCTGTCACTGTTTGGCCCGGTTAAATATCCACCGGACTTTACTCATTACAACTATGTCAATCCGGACGCGCCCAAAGGCGGAACCCTTCGCCTTGGTGTCATTGGCGGGTTTGACAGTCTGAATCCCTTTTTTTTTAAAGGACGTCCGGCGGCGGGGGAAGGGTTGCTGTATGACCCTCTCATGGCCGGAAGCCTTGACGAACCGGCATCGGTATACGGCCTGATTGCCGAAAGTGTAACCTATCCGCCGAACCATTCGTCCGTTACGTTTTACCTGCGCCGTGAGGCCCGGTTTCATGATGGTACGCCCATAACGGCGGCGGACGTGGTGTGGAGTTTTAATGCTCTAAAACAATCCCATCCTTTTTACAGATATTATTATGCTGATGTCACCGGCGGTCATCAGGACGGTCCCCACACGGTTACGTTTGAATTTGCCGTTTCCGGCAACCGGGAGTTACCTCATATTATGGGGCAGTTACCCATCCTGCCCAGCCATTACTGGGCAGACAAGGAGTTTGCCGCCACAACCCTGACACCCCCTCCGGGCAGCGGGGCATACCGTATTGCCGATGTAGATGCCAACCGCACTATTATCTACGAGCGGGTTCGTGACTATTGGGGGGCGAACCTACCCGTGAACCGGGGCAGCCATAATTTTGACCGTATCGTTTTTGACTATTACCGCGATGACACCGCCGCTCTGGAGGCTTTTAAAGCCGGAAAAATAGATTTACGCACTGAGATCAGCGCCCGAAAGTGGAACACCGCCTATAACATTGATCAGGTGGCCCGGGGCGATATTATCCGCCTCATGCCACCGACAGCCAATGTTCAGGGGATGCAGGGATTTGTGTTTAACACCCGCCGGGTAAAATTTTCCGACCCGAAAGTGCGGGAAGCATTTAACTGGGCGTTTGACTTCGAGTGGACAAACAAAGACCGTTTTTACGGTCAGTACGTGCGTCATGACAGCTATTTTGATAATTCGGAGTTGGCCTCTTCCGGCCTTCCATCGGAAGATGAATTGACTCTTTTAGCCCCACACCGGGATCTACTTCCGGCGGCTCTTTTTGAGCAGGCTTATAAAAATCCGGCCACTGACGGATCAGGCCGCAATCGCGGTAATTTACGCACCGCCACACGTCTTTTAGCAGAGGCCGGGTGGCGTCTGGTCGACGGTAACCTTACCCACGAGAAAACCGGCGAGATAATGGAGGTTGAATTTCTTCTCGTTCAGCCCGACTTTGAGCGTGTTGTAACCCCATGGGTTAGCAACCTGGAACGTCTGGGCATCACGGTAACCATACGTATTGTGGATAGTGCCCAATATACAAACCGGCTCGATGATTTTGATTTTGATATCGTCGTGTCTTCATATCCTCAATCTCACTCCCCCGGCAATGAGCAACGTGATTTCTGGGGCAGCGAGGCCGCCCGGCAATCGGGAGGACGAAACCTTGCCGGCATCCAAAGTCCGGTAGTGGATGATCTCATTGAGCAGATTATTTTTGCACCGGACCGCGCAACACAAATCACGGCCGTTCGTGCTCTGGACCGTGTTTTATTATGGAATCATTATGTCGTACCCAATTGGTATGCCCCCACCGGACGTATCGCCCACTGGCGCTACCTCAAACATCCCGACCCCCTGCCCGGCTACTCAATCGGCATGCCGGCGATTTGGTGGCACACCGGCACACCCTGAAAAGGAGGCGCTCTGTGATACGTCTCAGTATACGTCTCAACCCCGGATTTTGCCTTTTAAGCCTCGCGTTTATCGCGTCGGCTCACATTGTGTTGGCTCAACCGGCACACGCTGAAGAAAATGTAAGACTGCATGGACTTTCCATTTTTGGCGATTTAAAATACCCACCGGATTTTACCCATTTTGATTACGTCAATCCTGATGCCCCCAGAGGCGGGATTTTGTCTCATGTGGGAGCTACTGTACAGCTTAATGCCTCGTTTCTTTCTTTTGATTCTCTGAATAATTTTATTTTGAAAGGCAACGCCGCTCAGGGGTTAAATCTGGTATTTGATTCTCTGATGACCCGCGCTTACGATGAGCCGGATGCGATTTATGGCTTGCTCGCCGAAAGCGTCACCCCTGCTGAGGATGGCTCAAGCGTTACCTTTCATCTGCGCCCCTGTATCTATTTTCACGATGGCACGCCTTTAACCTCAGAGGATGTCGCCTTCTCTTTGCTTATACTCAAAGAGCACGGTCATCCCCTGATCTCCCAAAATTTAACGGAGATGTCAGCGGTGAAAACCCCCGACTCCCGTACGGTACAGGTGCATTTTAGTGGCGCTCACTCGCGCGATTTACCGCTGTTTATCGGACAACTGCCGGTGTTTTCAAAAGCGTGGTATGCCACACGTGATTTCACCAAATCCACTTTGGAACCGCCCTTGGGCAGTGGCCCATACCGCGTCGGTAAATTCGATGCGGGACGCTTCATCACCTATGAACGTGTTGAGGGATATTGGGGCCGGGATATTCCGGTTAACCGGGGGCGCTGGAATTTTGATTCTATACGCTTTGAATATTTTCGTGACCGCACCGCCCAGTTTGAAGCCTTTAAGGCGGGTGATTATCTGTTTAGGGAGGAATTTACGTCAAAAGTGTGGGCTACCGAGTATGTTTTTCCGGCGGTTGAAGACGGCCGGGTTAAACGTCTTGTGTTGCACGATGGCAGCCCGTCCGGGGCTCAGGGGTGGTTTATCAACACGCGGCGGAGCAAGTTTGCCGACCCCCGCGTTCGGGAAGCGTTAATTAACGCGTTTGATTTTGAATGGACTAACAAGAACCATTTTTATGGTCTTTATACGCGCACTCACAGTCATTTTGAAAACTCGGCCATGAAGGCCACCGGCCTGCCGGACAATGAGGAACGCCTTCTGCTTGAGCCATGGCAGGACCGGCTGCCGGCAGAGGTGTTTGGCATGCCCTACACGCCTCCCGTAACCGACGGGTCAGGACAGGACAGACAATTACTGCGCAAGGCGGACCGTTTGCTGAAGGAGGCCGGATGGACGGTACAGGATGGCGTCCGCCGCAATGCTAAAGGCGAGAACCTGACGGTCGAGTTTCTCAGTGACACGCCGAGTTTTGAGCGTGTAACGGCAGCCTATATCAAAAACCTCGCTTTGCTGGGGATTGAGGCAACCATCCGGCAGGTGGATTCAGCCCAATATCAGGAGCGCCAGAAACGGTTTGACTTTGACCTTGTGCCGCGGCGGTATTCCATCGCGGTCACCCCCGGAGTTGAATTGAATAATTACTGGACATCTAACACCGCCACTCTGGCCGGAAGCCACAATCTTTCCGGCATTCAAAATCCGATCATTGATGCTCTCACCGAAACCGTGATTAATGCCACGACCCGCCACGGGCAAATAACCGCTGCCCGGGCTCTGGACAGGGTCTTACGGGCCGGACGTTATTGGGTACCGCACTGGTATAAACCATCTCATCATCTGGCTTTTTGGGATTATTTTGACCATCCCGAAACCTCCCCGCCCTATCACCGGGCCGTCCTTGACACCTGGTGGGTAACGGCTGAACAATCCGCCCTCGCCGGTTATCCTGATGGCCCGGCAATAATCCCCACCCCTGCCTGCAAACCGTCCGAATAAACCTGCCCGGTAGCCCGCACTTTTGCCGTAAACTCCTCCCCGCAATAACCCTAACCCGGAGTCTCCCCTCATGCTCTCTTATATTATCCGGCGTCTGGCATTAATGGTTCCGACCATGTTTGGCATTTTGCTGGTGAGTTTTACCATTGTTCAATTTGCCCCCGGTGGGCCGGTGGAACGCATCATAGCCCAGATCACCGGAACCGATGTTTCCGCCACCGCCCGCATCGGAGGAAGCGGCGGGTCCGTTATTGCCAACAACAACCAGAGCCTCTCTGTTTCTCAGGAAGCCACCGGTGGGAAATATCGCGGTGCTCAGGGGCTTGACCCGGAGTTTATCGAAGAACTGGAGCGTCAGTTCGGTTTTGATAAACCCGTCCATGAACGTTTTGCCCTTCTGGTCTGGAATTATATCCGCTTTGATTTTGGCGAGAGCTATTACCGCAACGTCAGTGTTATTGACCTTATTGCGGAAAAACTGCCGGTCTCCATTTCCCTTGGGTTATGGACAACCCTGATAACCTATCTGATTTCTATTCCCCTGGGCATTGCCAAGGCCACAAGGGACGGCATGCCTTTTGATTTATGGACGAGCGCCCTGATTGTTATCGGCTACGCCATTCCGGGTTTTTTGTTTGCCGTATTGTTAATCGTTTTGTTTGCAGGGGGGACGTATTGGGATCTTTTCCCCTTACGCGGCCTGACCTCGGAAAACTGGGATGAGTTAAGCACCGCCGGACGTATTCTGGATTATTTTTGGCATCTCGTCCTCCCCGTGATCTCTATGGTCATCGGCGCTTTTGCCACCATGACGCTGCTTACCAAGAATTCGTTTCTGGATGAGATAAGAAAACATTACGTCATTACCGCCCGCGCCAAAGGCCTGTCGGAAAGACGTGTTCTCTACGGCCATGTTTTTCGCAACGCCATGTTGATTGTCATTGCCGGATTTCCCGGTGCTTTCATCAGTGTATTTTTTGTTGGTTCCCTGTTGATTGAGACTATTTTCTCGCTGGATGGCTTAGGGTTGCTCTCGTATGAATCCATCATCAACAGAGATTATCCGGTAGTATTTGCCTCACTTTATATTTTTGGTCTTCTGGGGCTTGTCATTACGCTGGTAAGCGATTTGACATACACATGGATTGACCCCCGCATTGATTTTGAAAGCCGGGGGCGTTAAGAGAGATGACTGCCTCACGGCGCCCGCCGGGGCTTTCTCCCTTAAACCGTCGCCGCCTTGATAATTTCAGGGCCAACCGGCGGGGCTGGTGGTCGCTTTGGATTTTCGCCGTTTTGTTTGTCCTGTCTCTGTTTGCCGAATTTATAGCAAACAACAAACCCCTTTATCTTCACTATGAGGGGCAATCATGGTTTCCGGTCTTTGTAAGTTATCCCGAAACCGCCTTTGGCGGCGATTTTGAAACAGAGGCTGACTACCGTGACCCTTACGTTCAGTCTTTGATTGAAGATAACGGCGGATGGATGATCTGGCCCCCCATTCGCTATAGTTACAACACCATAAATCTCAATTTACCGGTTCCGGCTCCCGCCCCTCCCAGTGCCGAAAACTGGCTCGGTACAGACGATCAGGGCCGTGATGTTGTCGCCCGTGTGATTTACGGGTTTCGTTTGTCGGTACTGTTTGGACTGACCTTAACGTTTTTCTCTTCAATCGTCGGCATTGCCGCCGGAGGTATACAGGGATATTTCGGCGGCTGGACCGATCTTATTTTTCAACGCGTCATTGAAATCTGGAATAGTGTACCGTCCCTCTACCTGCTGATTATTATCGCCGCTATTATTGAACCGAACTTCTGGATATTACTTGGTATTCTTTTGCTATTCAGCTGGGTAGCCCTTGTGGGGGTGGTGCGTGCCGAGTTTTTACGGGCACGTAATTTTGAATATATCATGGCAGCACGTGCATTGGGCGTTGGCAACATCACCATCATGACCCGGCACATGCTGCCCAATGCCATGGTCGCCACGCTTACTTTTATGCCTTTTATCCTGAACGGCTCTATTGCAACCCTGACCTCCCTTGATTTTCTCGGGTTCGGCCTGCCTCCCGGCTCTCCTTCTCTTGGTGAATTGCTGGCGCAGGGCAAGGCCAACCTACAGGCACCGTGGCTTGGTTTCACGAGTTTTTTCACCATTGCAATCATGTTGTCTTTGCTGGTGTTTGTGGGCGAGGCCGTCCGGGATGCTTTTGACCCCCGCAAGAGTTTGACGGAGGGTTCCTCATGATGGCGGAGCCGGTTTTAGATATCAAAAATCTGTCCGTCAGTTTTCGTGATGGCGCACAGGAAACCCCTGCTGTCCGGGGTGTGTCTTTTCATATCAATCCGGGCGAGACGGTGGCGCTTGTGGGCGAGTCGGGGTCAGGGAAATCTGTCACGGCCCTGTCTATCCTGAAACTTCTGCCCTATCCGGCAGCGCACCATCCCTCAGGCGAGATTGTCCACCACGGTCATAATCTGATGACCATGGACTCCCGTGATTTACGCGCCATCCGGGGCAACCGGATTTCCATGATTTTTCAGGAACCCATGACCTCTCTTAACCCGTTGCACACCATAGGACGGCAGGTAGGAGAGGCCCTGACCATTCATCAGGGACTTCGGAGACCTAAGGTGCGCGAAGGCAGCATAGACTTGCTGGAGCGTGTCGGCATTCCCGATGCTGCCTCACGCTTTTCATCTTATCCTCATCAACTATCGGGCGGTCAGCGTCAACGGGTGATGATTGCCATGGCTCTGGCCAACCGGCCTGATCTTTTAATAGCCGATGAGCCGACAACCGCTCTGGATGTCACCGTGCAGGCCCGCATATTGACGCTTCTGCAGAATTTGCGCCGTGAGATGGGTATGGCGATGTTGCTGATTACCCATGACCTTGGGGTAGTCAGAAAAATGGCGGACAGGGTATGCGTGATGACCGGCGGAAAAATTGTAGAGCAGGGACCCATAACCCGGATCTTTGAAAACCCGCGCCATGAATATACACGACATCTTCTCAACTCGGAGCCGGAAGGGCGCGCACCGGACACACCCGCCGACGCCCCCGTGGTTATGAATGCGCAAAATATTAAAGTATGGTTTCCCGTTAAGCGTGGTCTTATGCGCCGCACGGTGGATCATATCAAGGCAGTCAATGATGTTTCGCTTTGCGTACGGGCGGGTCATACGGTCGGAGTTGTCGGAGAGTCGGGAAGCGGCAAGACAACTCTGGCGCAGGCTTTATTGCGTCTTGTGCCGAGTCAGGGCGGGATAGACCTTCAACAACAGCAGATTTCCGGACTTGGTGAGAAGAGCATCCGGCCGAAACGCCGTGATATGCAAATTGTATTTCAGGACCCTTATGGTTCCCTGAGCCCGAGAATGTCGGTTGAGCGTATTATCGAGGAGGGCCTGCAGATTCACGAACCCCGCCTTAATGCCCGGGAGCGTCTGGAGAGAGTACACAATGTTCTTGAGGAGGTCGGTTTAGATCCCGGTCTTGATAACCGTTATCCTCACGAGTTTTCCGGTGGCCAGCGCCAACGCATTGCCATAGCCCGTGCTCTGGTTTTGAACCCCCGCTTTATGGTCCTTGACGAACCCACCAGCGCTCTTGATATGTCCGTGCAAACGCAGATCATCCGTTTGCTGCTCGCCTTGCAGAAGCGGTACAATCTGGCCTATCTGTTTATCAGTCACGACCTTAAAGTCGTGCGTGCTTTAGCGGATAGCGTGATTGTCATGCGTGACGGACAAATTGTAGAACAGGGAGCGGCAGATGATATTTTTGACCGCCCGCAGATAGAGTACACCCGCGCTCTTATGGCAGCAGCGTTCGCGCTGGAAACGGAAGCTCAAGTCTGACGTGGCATTATTGTTTTACTCTTTTATGGGTGCGGGGCATTTATGGATTGATGAATTGTGCCGCCTTGACCCCTCTCTTGAAGTGCGGTCTCTGGAAGGCGATGAGTCTTTGAGTCCGGAGGCCATTCACGACATCACCTACGCCGTGGTCTGGAGGCCGCCCCACGGCCTTCTGGCATCATTACCACACTTAAAGGCCGTGTTTTCTCTGGGAGCCGGCGTCGATAGCATAATGGCCGACCCCTCCCTGCCGGATATTCCTGTCGTACGTTCCGTCTCGCCTGATTTAACCGCCCGTATGAGCGAATATGTCGTGTTGCAAACTCTTTATCACCACCGCCGCATGACGGACTACAGCGCCCTGAAGAGTCTTGCCAAGTGGCGGTATTTGCATCAGCCTGCTGCCTCCGAGGTACGGGTTGGTGTGCTGGGGTTAGGCGTGTTGGGCATGGATGCCGCCCGTAAGCTCTCCATGCTGGGCTTTCAGGTGGCGGGATGGAGCCGTACGCCAAAAAGTGAGCCTGATATTGACTGCTTCACCGGCGATGATGAATTCCCTTCTTTTCTGGCCCGCACCGATATTCTTATCTGTTTACTCCCCTTAACGGAGGCCACAAGGGGGATTCTTAATAAAGATACATTTAGCCGCCTGCCTCAGGATGGTGCAGGCCGGGGGCCGGTGATCATCAACGCAGCCCGCGGGGGCCATCAGGTAGAGGCTGATATTCTCGCAGCCCTGAACGACGGCATTTTGTCCGGTGTTTCTCTTGACGTCTTTGAAGAAGAGCCCCTGCCCGAAACAAGCCCTCTCTGGCAGCATGAGCGGGCCGTCATAACTCCCCATGTTGCCAGCATCAGCGACCCGAAATCCATTTGCCGTATCATTATTGACAACATCAGGAGATCAGAAAGCGGGCACCCTTTGGAGAATGTGGTTGACCGCACACAGGGCTATTAAAACAACAACGGCAAGCCGTGTATTTCAGCTTGCCATCGCTATCATTAATGACTTCAACCTGCTTAATCACAAGCGGAATTTGGGTGATAACCGGGATCCCAGCCCTCAACAAAACAATCCCAGCCATCCCCGGCATGAGCAGGAGTAGTCGTCAAAGTGACCGGTCCGCTAAGAGCGAAGGCCATTAAAGCGGCAATCGAAAACAATGTTAAAGATTTCATTTTTTTATCTCCTATTTAGTAAATTAACAACACCTGTGGTGGTGCTTCAATTTCCTGCATCACAACTCCTCCTAAGAGGCCCCCCGAAGGGCAGGTGCTCCAGCAGGAGAAAGATGCCAATCCGTCAACAATCCCATTGTATGCTTGTGAGGTCAATGTTTGAGGTCTTTGGGTTGTTGGTAATTCTTGGCGTATATCGGGGGGTTTTTTAGGCTATCTTTTTTGTGATACAGAGTTGATACGCTTGATAGTGCGGGGCGGGCCAATGCGCTCTGTAGTCTTGCCTAACGACTCTACCACCACCTGCATGTGATGGCCGCTGGCATGCAACATCCGTGCATCATCTGCCATGATGCCCACATGGCCCGGCCAGAACAATAAATCGCCGCGCCTGAAGGCCGCCCCTTCGGCAACCCCCTCCCCTAAAGCCTCTTCCTGCATGTCCGCATCCCGCGGGCAAGCCTTTCCCGCCGCCATCAGACCCATACTCACAAGACCGGAACAGTCCACCCCCAGAGCACTGCGCCCTCCCCACAAATAGGGCACGCCCGTGAGGTGCGCTGCAATCTCTACAAAATCTGCCGCCTGTTGATCGGCTTCAACGCAATGGGCGGCAAAGATATAACCCCCTCCCTGACAGGGATAAAAATCCCCCTCCCGCACCCCGAGAACAAGCCGTGCGTTAAGGCCGGGCTGACTGACAACGGCAGATTTAATATCCGGTGCTTCATAGATAAAAGTAGATAAAACACTCACCCTGTGGGTTGGAGGAACATTTTCCCGCGACAGATGATCCGCCGCTACATATCCCACATAATCATCGTAAGCAGACTGCCCCCACGCCCATCCGTCATGTTCATCGTAAATTGTGAATCCTTCGCCCATCAGCAGCTGGCTATCCATAGGCGCAACCGGAGAAGCCTCCCGAAAGAGAGAGGTCACCGGTTCCTTTACACGGACCTCCCGCCCTTCTACGTAGCGTGGTGCTTTGATCTGTCCTTTAAGACAAGCGGCCGCAAGGTCACCCCGCGCCGGTGTCAGACGGGGGTCAGTAACCTGTTTGTTCATGACCATAACGCTCCACAAGCAAACTGAACAAAGCGCGTATGGCTTGTGCCTCACCCCCTACCGGACAACCGGGCGAGGCTTCCGGATTCCAGCCGTATAAATCAAAATGCACATAACGGGCAGCACGTTCTACAAACCGGCACAGAAACAACGCCGCCGTGATAGAACCCGCAAAACCTCCCTTGCTTATATTATTCATGTCGGCGACCGGACTATCAAGCAGGCGGGCGTACGGCATCCAGAGAGGCAGGCGCCACAACGGGTCTATCGTCTTCCCGCTATGACGAAGCAACGCATCGGCTAAAACATCATCATGAGTAAAAAACGGCGTGATATCCGGCCCCATGGCAACCCGCGCCGCGCCTGTCAGGGTAGCCATGTCAATGAGAAGGTCCGGTTCCTCTTCATCCGCCAACGCCAGAGCGTCAGACAGAATAAGCCGCCCTTCCGCATCCGTATTGCCTACCTCAACGCTGATCCCCTTGCGGCCCGTAATAATATCGCCGGGCCTCATGGCGCCCCGCCCAATACCATTTTCCACGGCCGGCACCAACACCCGCAAACGCACCGGCAGCTGCGCCGCCATAATCATCTCCCCCAGTGCTATAACGCACGCCGCGCCGCCCATGTCTTTTTTCATCAGCCCCATGCCGGAGGCCGGTTTTATATCCAGACCGCCACTGTCAAAACAGACTCCCTTGCCTACCAATGTCACCTGTGGAGCCGTTTCATCCCCCCACGTCAAATCCAGCAAACGCGGCTCCTGTTCCCCCACCGCCCCCACTGCATGAATAAGTGAAAACCCCTGCTGCAATAACGCCTCCCCTGCCGTCACGGACAATGAAGCCTCATAACGAGCCGCCATACCCACCAAAATATCCTCCAGCGCATCCGGCCCCATATCATTGGCGGGCGTGTTAATCATATCCCGCACCTGCCACACGGCATGCGCCTCACGCCTGACCGCCTCCCCGTCTACACCCTGCGGTAAAACAAGACGGGGTATTGCCGGTGACTTGGGCTTTTTATAACGGGCAAACCCATAACACCCCATAGCCCAGCCCAGTGCCATGTGAGTGGCCGTTTCAGGGTCGGGACTGCCCGCGATGCGGTAATCCCCCGGGGGCACAAGAGCCGGCACGGCACAATAAACACGCTGCCTTGCATAAGCCCGTCCCGTCTCTTCTTTATCGCCCCCCAGACCTGCCAGAACGCCTGATAACTCCCCTCCGGACCCGGGCAACAACAGAACACGACCCCGCCCGGCATTAAAATCCGCCGTCTGACTCCACGAGGCATCGGTGCCCGCGTGGTCAACACGCCACGCCTCCAGACGGTCTTGCGATACTAGCCAAACCGGTGTGGCCGGATAATCCTGATCATCAATAAACAAGTCAGACAAAACGTCAGCCATCATATAACACGCCCATTTCAACATAAAACCGCAAAGCACCCGGGTGTAACAAAATGGGAACACCCCTTACGGCATTATCAAGGGTGATAGATTGACCTTTATCATGATCGGATTCAAGTGCCGGTTTGTTAGCACTGTCAAACAATGCTCTGGTGATATTATAGATGAGCTCTTCGTCAGCGTTCTTGTTGACAACCCAAAGGGCTCCGACAGACAGGGTCTTTATGTCACCAATGTCCTTGTATGTCCCGGCAGAAATAACCGTCGGAGCCAGAAACCTGTAGTCCTCCGTTAAACGGTCAACGGACGTACCTTCAACAGGAATAAGAGTAATAGCACCACGATTTGCAAGGTCGGTAATCGCAGGAACCGGAGTCCCTGCCACCACAAAAAAGGCATCAAGTTCATCTCTTAATATCATGTCGGAAGCAACGGAACTATTGACGCTAATAATATCCATCCGGCTTAAGCGCAGACCATAAGCTTTTAGAATAATCTCGGCATCCGCCCGCGTTCCCGACCCGGGCAGGTCAAGAGAAACGCGCTTGCCGTGCAAATCTTCAATGCGCGTGATGCCTGCATCCTTACGCACCGCCAGATGCATCGCTTCCGGATATAAATTGGCAATGACCCGCAAATTATTCAAAGGCCGCTCGCCGGCAAAAAAACGCTCTCCGGTGAATGCGGCATAAACCACATCGGCCTGTGCCAGAGCAGAGTCAATCTGTCCACTATTAACAATGCGGACATTCGCCACCGACCCCGGAGACGTTTTGGCATTGGCGATCAGGTTCGGCACACCGCAGCGCTCACCGGTAGCACAGGACTCGGCTCCCGGCGGCTGACTGATCACGGAAGCAATCATCCGCCCGACCGGGAAATACGTACCCGCCGTGGATCCTGTAGCAATGGTGAAAAACGTAACGTCCGGCTCCACCAGAACCGGCGGTGAGGGGTCCGTAAACCACGTATAAAGCCCGCCGGCCGCCGCAATAAGCCCCACGAGTACAATCCATCCCCAACGCCTCATGATTGAGCGGATACGTTTCACGATTTTTTCCATATTGTGCCCCTATCGCCCCTCAATTCCAGATAAATAAAACGTCTCATCTCCAAGTATATATAATGAGTCAGCGGCGGTCTCCTGTAACTTAATATCAAGTTGTGGATACTGTGACGCCTTTGGAACGGGCCGCAGGCCGCCCCCGTATCGGCTAAGGATATATAAAAACACCCCGAATATCGGGGCATTATTTTTTGACTCGACCTCACGGCACCCCTGTGCCACCCTTGGGGGGTGGATGGCTTCTGCCATAAAAGAAATAGGAGGAAACTGTGAAAGAATATCTCAAATTCTACATCAATGGCCAATGGGTGGACCCCATAACACCGAAGACTCTTGATGTTATCAATCCGGCAACGGAAGAGCCCGTAGGCCGCATCAGCATGGGTAGTGCGCAGGACGTAGACAAGGCCGTTGCGGCGGCCTGTGAGGCTTTCGAGTCTTATTCACAAACCAGCCGCGATGACCGCATCGCCCTGCTGGAGAAAATCGTTGAAATCTACAAATCCCGCTACGATGAGTTTGCCGAAACCATCTCTCTTGAAATGGGTGCGCCCATCTGGCTGTCAAAGGCAGCGCAGGCGGCCACCGGTCTGGGCCACTTTGGCCAAATCCTTGGCATTTTGAAGGAGTACAAGTTTGAAGAAGCTCAGGGCAAGACCAAAATTCTCAAAGAACCCGTCGGCGTGTGCGGCTTTATTACGCCGTGGAACTGGCCCGTAAACCAGATCAGTTGCAAAGTGGCCCCCGCACTGGCGGCAGGATGCACCATGGTGCTGAAGCCCAGCGAAATTGCTCCTTTGAATGCCGGTATGCTGGCCGAGGTGTTTGACGCAGCCGGCATTCCGGCAGGCGTGTTCAATATGATCAACGGTGACGGTCCTACCGTAGGGGCCGCTCTTTCATGTCATCCTGACATTGACATGATGTCGTTTACCGGCTCCACCCGGGCCGGTATCGAGGTGGCACGGGCCTCTGCCGATACGGTCAAACGGGTCGCGCAGGAGCTGGGTGGAAAGTCCGCCAACATCATTCTGGATGATGCGGACTTCTCCAGTGCCGTCGCCGGTGGTGTCAAGAACTGCTTCACCAATAGCGGCCAGTCATGCAATGCCCCCACACGGATGCTGGTGCCGTCCACCCTCCACGACAAGGCCGTGGAGATTGCCCGTGAAGCGGCCGAGGAAGTCAAAGCAGGCGACCCCTTTACCGATGGCACGGTCATCGGTCCGGTTGTGAGCGAAACCCAGTACGACAAAATTCAGGGCCTTATTGAAAAAGGCATGGAGGAAGGCGCGGAACTGGTAACCGGCGGTCCCGGACGGCCGGACGGTCTCAATAAGGGCTATTACGTGCGTCCTACGGTGTTCGCCAATGTGAGCAATGATATGACCATCGCCCGCGAGGAAATTTTCGGGCCGGTCCTCTCCATTCTCCCTTATGGAGACGAGGAGGAAGCCGTTACCATCGCTAATGACACGGACTACGGCCTGTCGGGCTATGTGTCGTCCGGCAACCCGGAGCGTGCGGAACAGGTAGCGGGCCGGTTGCGCACCGGTAATGTGCATATCAACGGCGCCGGGCCCGATTTTGGCGCTCCCTTTGGCGGATATAAGAAATCCGGCAATGGACGTGAATGGGGCTCCCATGGTTTTGAGGAGTTCCTTGAGACCAAGGCGGTTATGACTCAATAATAATATAAGGGAACAGTATAAAAAAACGGCAGGCCTGATATTTCGGCCTGCCGTTTTTTATTCCATCAGATAATGGGAACCATTTAATTATTCTACGGTTGGAAGGTTGGGATTAGGATTGCCCTCGTCATCGTGGTAATTACACTGACCGAAGACACAGCCGACCCAATCATCACCGGCATGAGCGGGAGTCATGAAATCATACCGGATGTCATCAACCAGTCCGAAAACGGGATCCTCATACTGAGGGTTGCCATGATCGTCATAACACCCTGTATCGGGGCACCGGAGCCAACGGTCTCCGGCATACTTCAACTCATCAAGCTGCGGTATCAGAGAGCTCTGACAATCAGCATGGTCACTTCCGGTGATGCCACAGTAAACATCTTCGAGAAAATCATTGGCATGAACGGGAGTTGCCGTAAAAACTACCGGCCCGCTAAAAGCGAAGGCCATCACAAGGGCGATTGCTGCCACCGCAAGTGCCCTTGAACGAAGTGAAAGCGATGCTGTTAGACTCTTCATAAGCTGTCTCCTTTTTTGTGAATTATAGTCTTAAATAAGCTAATCTCTTTATTATTCCCAAGGCTTCCATCCCACTTCCGGCCTCGGTTTGGGAGCGTCACCTCCGGATCCGGGGTAGGAAGCACAACTAGCGAACCAGTCGCCGCATTCATCGCCGGCATGAGCGGGTGTAACAAAACCGAGATCCATTTCTCCGAGCAGACCGCGATAGCTCCTTTCACCCCCGGAACCGCAACCATCAACACCGCCACAGAGCCACTCTGAGAACGCATTATCTCCGGCATGAGCAGGACCGCCAAAAGAAAAAGTCATCGTAAGTGCAAAGGCTATAGCTGTTAAAGTTTTTATGAGTTGTCTCCTTCATTTTCAAGAGCACCCCTTACGGGAAACCATAAACTCTTACTCTATCAGATAACCGTATAGACTCTCATCAAATGCCGGTCACGTTTTATTTATTTTGAGGCCGCTAAAAGCAAGGGCCATCACAAGAGCCGCAGCCGTCACCGCAGGTGCCCTTGAACAAAGTGAAAGCAATGTTGTTAAATATTTCATTTTTTCTCCATAAATTGTTAGTCAGAGCCAAGCTTCCGGCTCACCATAGATGTGCCGGAAGGTGTTGATGCAGGGGTTCCTGTCAGGGAGGGATCGGCATTGCACCGGGTTAAATAGGCCGATGGACTATTTAACGGGAGAATTTAGGGTGGCCGGCAGTCTGGCCGGTTTAGGCGTAAAAAATCAAAAAAAACGGCAAGCCGAAATATTCGGCTTGCCGTTATCGCCTTGTTGTCAATGTATCGGAATTGGAAGAGGTCTAATTATTCCGTTTTCCTCAACAAGTCGAACTATTTTCGCCTTTTACGACGGTGTTACCACCCTACTTCGCCTCTGTTGACCGTGGAGCCATCCGAGTTGTAACACACATCAGCGATGCACTCGTCCAGCCAGTCGCCAGCATGGGCCGGAGTAACCAAACTAAACGGCATGCTATCAAGCAACCCGTTGGAGGCAGCTTCATCATCGCACTGGGAGTAGCCCGTTATAGCCCCCCAGCAGTGCCAGCGGTCCCCGGCATCAGCGGGAGTAGCCGTCAAAACCACAGGTGCACTAAAAGCAAAGGCCATCACAAGGGCGATTGAAAGTGCTGTTAGTGTTCTCATAACTATTCTCCCTGGTTTGTTTGTTTCGGGACATTGATTTTTAACGCCCATAAATTCAGTACACCGATGCTACCGCATAACCGTACAATAGCCTCATCAAATGAGGGTCACGTTGTTGTGTAGTTTAAAGGAGATCCGTGTGCTTGCGTGAGGCGGGTCACGTTTTAATTACCGGAGTTGATGAAATCATATAACCAAAAACGGCGGGCCGAATATCGTGGCCCGCCGCTTTTTTCATCCTGTTGTTGTTATCTCTTTGTTCTTTGAACCCGTTTAATTATGCAGCTTCGCCGGGAGCGCTACCCGTAAGGGCCTCAGAAGACAACTCATCCATGTCGTCAAGCAACCCTCTGGATTGGTTTTTTTCCTCGCATTGGGAGTAGCCCGTTGTCGGCCCCCAGCAGTGGGAGCGGTCCATGGCATCAGCGGGAGTAGCCGTCAAAACCACCGGTCCGCTAAAGGCGAATGCTGTCACCAGTGCAAAGATATAAGCTGCTAAGGTTTGCTGCCGCTTCGCGCCAGATCTGCCTTGCAGAGCATGTTTTATCTTCATAATAAACATCCTTTCTTAATGTCAGTTTAAGGATATTGACCTTCCGAGTGTCTATAAAATACGGCATAGATTCGGCATGCCGCTGAGTGTTATATCGTGTTTATATCGTGAAATAGCAGGAAAGCCTCATCAAATGCCGGTCACGTTTTATTTATTTTGAATATGAGACCCGGGCGCTTGCGCGAGGAGGGTCACGTTACTGTGTATAAAAATGTGACCTGCGTCAGAATTTCAACCCCCCATATCGGCTCCGGGTATATTAATGGGTATAAAAAAGAAAACGGCAGGCCGGGTGTAGCGGCCTGCCGTTAGTGTCGTTATCTTTCCGGAATGAGGAGCCGTTACTCCAGATCTCCACGCGACGGTACTTCAGGAAAAGTGCCGGGAGGCATATGATGATCGTCACATCCAAAGTAGCCGCACGGAATTTGATCACCGGCGTGAGCGGGGGTGACGATGCTCAATTCATCGAGCAGGCTGCCATGCTCCTCAATCGCTTCAAGGTCGTTGATGAGGTTTAAACCACCTCCACCGCCTTCCCACCAGTTCTCGATGGTGTTGCCCCAGGAATCAAACTCCCTGCGGAATCCATCTCCGACATGGGTCGCATAAGCAGGGGTGATGATGCTTAATTCATCAAGCAGGCCGCCTTCCGTTACGGGGTCCTTGTCACACAAATACCAGCACGACGGATCATTGCCGGCGTGCTCTTCAATCACTTCGAGGTCGTTGATGAGGTTTAAACCACCTCCACCGCCTTCCCACCAGTTCTCAATAGTGTTGCCCCAGGAATCAAACTCCCTGCGGAATCCATCTCCGACATGGGTCGCATAAGCGGGAGTGATGATGCTTAA
>JBAJNM010000040.1 GCA_036881865.1 Parvularculales bacterium
CGAGGACTATTTCATCAACGGCAAAGACCTTGGTGATGAGAGTTACATGGCCGGAATTGCACAACGCCATGATCTGCCTTATCCGCCGGGTGCGACGATCACCCACCAGCTCGAGAATGATCTCAAAGACGCCGGACGAATTGGAATTAACGGTGTCCCGTATTTCATATTCGAAAGTGACTGGGCAATATCAGGAGCGCATCCGCCGGAAAGTTTCCTTCCCCTTTTTGATGCCGTTGTCAATCACCGGCTGGTTCAGGCGGAATGACAAGATCGCGTATTTCCTCAAGAGTCTGCTGCACCGCCCTCGCACGGTTTGAGATAGGCAGTGTCTGCCTGAAAGTAAGGCGATGATCTCCTGTCAGTTGCACCTGTCCGGACTTACCGGCGATATACCCTATTAGCGCTTCAGGATTATCGAAGCGGTTATCCCTGAACTCAAGACTGAGCCCCTTTGGTCCGGCATCAATTTTGGCGACATTGGTCTGACGGCAGAGAATCTTTATCTGAATGGTGTCGATCAGGTTGCGGACTTCTTCGGGATAAGGACCGAATCGATCTACCATTTCGGCCAGCAGACTCTCTACTTCCTCCATGGTATCAGTTGCAGCGATACGCCTGTAAAGAGACAACCTTACGGTCAGATCATTGACATAACCGTCAGGGATCAGCACCGTCGTCCCCAGATTGATCACAGGCGAGAAGGATGTTTCGGTCTCGGCGGCGGCGTCTGCACCAAGGCGGGCTACATTGACGGCCTCTCTCAGCATTTCCTGATAGAGTTCGACACCGACCTCACGAACATGTCCCGATTGCTCATCACCAAGCAGATTGCCGGCACCGCGAATATCGAGGTCATAGGAGGCCAGCGTGAATCCCGCACCAAGAGAATCAAGCGTCTGCATCACTTCAAGCCGCCGCTTTGACTGCTCAGTCAGAATCCGTGACGCATCGGTTGTCAGATAAGCATAGGCGCGCTGGCGGCTGCGCCCAACGCGTCCCCTTAACTGGTAGAGTTGCGAGAGACCAAACATGTCTGCCCGATGGATGATCATCGTATTGGCCGATGATATATCGATACCGCTTTCTATTATATTGGTGGAGAGCAGAACATCGGCATTGCCGTCGGCAAACCGGGTCATCGCCTGATCGAGATCATCCGATGGCATCCGGCCATGGGCAGTGATGATACGGGCTTCCGGTACCATCGCCTGGAGTCTGTCATATACGCGCGGCAGATGATCAATTCGGGGGCAAACACAAAATACCTGCCCGCCGCGAAATCTCTCCCGCCGAACAGCTTCTGCCAGCACGACAGTATCCCAGGGACCAACGAATGTTCGCACAGCCAGACGATCCACAGGTGGTGTTGCGATGATCGACATCTCACGCACACCGGAAAGCGCCATCTGCAGGGTTCTGGGGATCGGCGTTGCACTCAGGGTCAATACATGAACATCTCCGCGCAGGGCTTTAAGTCTTTCTTTCTGACTGACGCCAAAATTTTGCTCTTCATCAACAATGGCCAGTCCGAGATTGTCATACTCGACCTTCTTTGAGAGCAGGGCATGAGTGCCGATGGCAATCTGGCATTCACCACTGGCAATTTCCTCACGCAGCCGGCTTGCCGCCGCTGCTCCTGTCATCCGGGACAGCATGCCTATTTTGACAGGAAGACCGCGGAAGCGCTCTTCGAATGTAATCCTGTGCTGGCGGGCCAGTAGGGTTGTCGGGGTGACGACCGCAATTTGGAACCCTGCCATGGCAACGGCATAAGCCGCCCGCATGGCGACTTCCGTCTTGCCAAATCCAACATCGCCGCAAATCAGCCTGTCCATCACCTGCCCCGATGCCAGATCACGCATGACATCATCGATAGCTTCGGTCTGATCATCGGTTTCGGCAAAAACAAAACGCTGGCAAAATTCGGTGTATCCCCCCGGGTCCGGCATGATGGGCTCGGTCTTTGCCGTTTGCCGCATCGCGGCGACTTTGATCAGTTGCTCTGCTATCTCGCGTATCCGCCCCTTGATCCGGGCCTTGCGCGCCTGCCATGACGCACTGCCCAGTCTGTCCATCTGGGCATCGCCCCCCTCCTTGCCATAACGTGAGAGGAGATCAATATTTTCAACGGGCAGGAAGAGTTTATCGCCTCCGGCATAGATGATCAGCAAGCAATCATGCTGGGCATCTGTCGTCTCGATGCGCTCCAGCCCCTCGTAGCGGCCAATTCCGTGATCGACATGAACCACGAGGTCGCCTTTCTGAAGGGATGACACCTCGCGCAGGAAATTTTCGCCGCGCCTTCTCCTCCGGGAGGGACGGGTAATGCGATTGCCATAGATGTCTTTCTCCGTGATTACCGTCAAACCCGGCAGGGTAAAGCCGTCTTCAATCGGCCATGTCGCGGAATAAACCTGTCCTGCTGCCAGCCCTTCGATACGCGTTACGGGATTGATGGTTAGCTGTTGCGGCAGATGTTCACCAATAAGTTCATCAATGCGGCTCCGCGCACCTTCGCTGCTCGCAGCAAGCAGCACAGCTGCTGATTTGATCAGTTGAGGAATTTCCTTGCCAACACTCCTGCTTGGCGATGATGCACCCTCGCCCTCTAGTCGGGCTTCCGTTGCCGCGGCATGATAAATCGCACCGCGTCGCCCTCCGGCATCATGGCCGGACGCGGGTGTACCGTCCTGCCGGCCAAAGGAAGATACCTGATGGGTCAGCAGTTTATCTCTGAGCCCCGTGTGGCCGGTGTCATCAAGGTAAAGCGCATCAGGGGGCAGCGGACGCCATATACTGTCGCCTTCCTGGTCAGTTGCGAGTTGCATTGCCTCAATTCTGGCTGTGTGAAAGTCATTAATCTGATCAAATCGGTGGCGCGTGGCGGCTTCCATCTCGTCAGCCATCAGCACAGGTGTTGCCGGGCCGGTGTAATCGGAAAGATGCTCAAGGCTGTCATGGTAAAGGGGCAGCATATGTTCCATCCCCGGATGATGGCGGCCTTCTGAAATGGAAAGATACAACGGGTCACGGGAAGCTTCGGCACCAAAGCACTCAAGATAGCGGCCCCGAAAGGCGCTGATTGTCTCTTCATCCAGAATGAATTCGCTGACAGGATGCAGTGCAAGCACGTCGGCGCCGGCCGTGCTGCGCTGGGTTTCGGGGTCAAAATGCCTGATCGTTTCAATTTCCGTATCAAAAAAATCAACCCGCACCGGCTCGCCCGCCCCCGGCGGGAAGACATCAACGATGCCGCCCCGGATGGCAAATTCACCGGTTTCGCGGACGGTATCAGCCCGGTGATAGGCATTGGCCGTAAAAAACCGCATCAGATCGGCGGCACTGATCGTATCCCCCGGCTTAAGGTTGAGCGATGCCCCTCTGAACATCGCCCGCGGCGGGGTTTTCTGCAGCCAGGCATTGACCGTCGTCAGAATAATCCGGGGCTTATCAGGCCTTGCCGCCAGCTCGGCGAGGCAATGAAGCCGTTTTCCCGTCAGCACCCCGCCAGGAGAGATACGATCATAAGGCAGGCAATCCCAGGCCGGAAATTCAAGCACGGCTTCAGGGTCGACACTCAATAGTGAAACTGATGCCGCCATCCGGGAGAGACCGGCATCGTCAAGGGCCACATGGACGGCCCGGCCTCCGTTCTCTTCTACCAGATGGGCAAGGGCCATCGCATCGACACCCTCCGGTGCCCCCCAGAGCATGCCCGGGGACGAGGTGGCCCAGTCCTTAAGTAAGGGCATGGTCATGGCTTGCGCCTCTCACACCAGATCCGGAGTTTATCAAATGCCGGATTATTAAACCCCTCGGGCAAAGCGGCGCTGCTATTGAGCCAGGCCCAGATAGACGGATCCCCGTATTCAAGCAGCTCTTCATAGGCGTCGAGTTCAATATCATTCATGGAATCAAGACATTCCCGGGCAAACGGGCCCAGCAGATGATCGGTTTCACGCATGCCTGTATATGTTGAGCGGTAGACGAGGCGGCGGATACGATGAGAGCGTGTTTGTGATGTCATGATGCAAAATCTTTGAGTGCAAAATCTTTGAGTGATGCCATATGGGCAATATTGATCTAACATGGTCTCTGGGAATAGCAAAATGAGGAATTATATAGGTGACCACTTCCGGTTTTAAGCATTTCAAGAGACCCGAGCCCCTGTTCAGGCTTTTTGCCCCGCTGACAGCACTCCCCGGTGTCGGGGACAAGCTCGCCTCAGTGATCAGTAAGCGTGTCGGCAGCCATGTGATCGATTTGCTGCGGCACCTGCCTTGCGGGGTCATTGACCGGAGCAAGCGGCCTGCCATTTCACAAATCGAGCACGGCAGCATTGTCACGCTTGAAGTCGAAATCACCGGCCATGACAAACCGCCGCGCAGAAGCCGCCGCCCCTGGCGCGTTGCGGCGCAAAACAAGACCGGCCGTGTTGATCTGGTGTTCTTCCATGCCCGCGGGGATTATGTAGAGAAACTCCTGCCCCTCGGTGCGAGGCGGATTGTCAGTGGTCGGGCGGAGATGTTTAAGGATAAAGTGCAGATCGCTCATCCCGATCATGTCATCGCCCCGGACAAGGAAGACGATATGCCCCGGTATGAGCCTGTCTACCCTCTGACGGCGGGGCTGACGGCAAAGACAATGGCCAAGGCCATGAAGGCGGCCCTTGAGGGCATCCCTGAACTTGATGAATGGATCAACCCCGACATCGTGAATCGTTTTGGCTGGCCGGAATGGGCAAAAGCGGCACGATCCGTTCATTCCCCCCACAGCGATGCCGACCTTATGCCGAACAGCCCTGAACGGGCCCGGCTTGCCTATGATGAGTTGCTGGCCAATCAACTCGCCCTTGCTCTTGTGCGGATAGGTTCCGGCGTTGATGAGGGGCGCGCCTTCCCCGATCAGGCAACCGACGGTCTTGCGGCAGAGCTGACCCGTAACCTTCCCTTTGAGCTCACCCCGGCACAGCTGAGGGTGATCGATGAGATCAGGGCTGATCAGATTGCGCCAAGGCGCATGCTGCGTCTGCTTCAGGGAGATGTCGGCTCCGGCAAGACAGTTGTCGCGCTGCTGGCCATGCTGCATGTCGTCTCCGGCGGTGCTCAGGCCGCACTGCTTGTTCCCACGGAAATTCTGGCCCGCCAGCATCATGCGACCCTGACCGGCTTTCTTGCCCCGCTCGGGATCACTCCGGGACTTTTGCACAGCAAGATGAAGGCGGGGAAAAAACGCGACGTGCTTGCTGCACTCGCTGACGGCACCATGCCCATTGTCGTCGGCACCCATGCCCTGCTTTCGGATAATGTCAGCTTCAACGATCTCGGTCTTGCGGTTGTCGATGAGCAGCATCGCTTTGGTGTGCGCCAGAGGCTGGTTCTCGGCGACAAGGCCAAGGGTGTTGATGTGCTTGTGATGACCGCAACACCCATACCCCGCACCTTGGCCATGACAGCTTACGGCGATCTTGTCGCATCGCAAATTGATGAAAAGCCGCCGGGCCGGAAACCTGTCATCACTACAGCGGTGCCGCTTGATCGCAGCGATGATGTCATAGAAAGACTGCGTGGGGCGATCAAGGCGGGTAAACAGGCCTACTGGATTTGTCCTCTTATCGACGAAAGTGACAGCCTTGATATCGCCGCTGCCGAGGGACGTCACACCGAATTGCGCACCGCACTGCCGGAAGCCGCAACGGGGCTTGTTCACGGGAAAATGAATGCTGAAAGTCGTGATACCGCCATGGAGTCGTTCCGCAGCGGCGAGAGCCGGCTGCTGGTTGCTACAACGGTTATCGAGGTTGGTGTTGATGTGCCCAATGCCTCGATCATGATCATTGAACATGCCGAGCGGTTCGGGCTGGCGCAGATGCACCAGCTCAGGGGGCGTGTCGGCCGCGGGGACGATCAGTCAAGCTGCCTTCTGCTTTATAAGGCACCGGTTTCGGAAACGGCCCGTGCCCGTCTTTCCATCATGCGCGAAAGCGACGATGGTTTCCGTATCGCCGAGGAAGATTTGCGCCTGCGCGGTCCCGGCGAGGTTCTTGGCCAGCGGCAATCGGGCGATCCGGATTTTATTCTCGCAGATCTTGCGCATCACGGTGACCTTCTGGCCCTCGCCCATGACGAAGCCGAAGGGATTCTCTCTCGCAATCCCATGCTCAGCGGCGATGAAGGGACGCGGCTTAAATTACTGCTGTCGTTGTTTGAGCGTGATATGGCCGTGACCTACCTGGCGGGCGGTTAACGCTTTCCGACGGTATTTTTGGGGTATTTTTTGGCGGTATTTTTTTGGGTATTTATAGGAAGACCCTTTTACCCTTTTTTCGGCTTCTTTTTCCCGGCCTTTGCCTTCGATGGATTGAGGGCCTTGGCTTTGCGGTCAACACGCGGGTCGTCAGGTGTCACGATACCGCCGGAAACCACCATCTTCACCGCTTCTTCGACCTTCATATCAAGGGTAATCAGCTCATCACGGGGAAAGAAGAGCAGAAAACCCGAAGTCGGGTTGGGCGTTGTCGGCACAAAGACATTGACGAGTTCTTCTGACGACATGTTCTGCACTTCACCACGTGTTTTTCCTGTCACGAAACCGATCGCCCAAATGCCGCGGCGCGGATATTCAATCAGCACGGCTTCACGGAAAGCATCGGATTGACTGGCCATCACCGTTTCCATGATCTGCTTGGTGGCCCCGTAAACGGAGCGAACAACCGGCAGCCTGTTAACCATGTTTTCACCGAGACGGACAAGCCAGCGACCAACGAATCCCCTTGCAATCGCCCCGGTCAGGATGATCAGCAGCGCTCCGATGATGATCCCGAAGCCGGGCAGCCGGAACGGCACATAATTTTGCGGATTAAGATTATCCGGCAGGAGGCTGGCAACATAGCCATCGATCACACCGACAATGAGCCAGGTCAGATATGCTGTGAGGAAAATCGGTATTGAAACGATCAGGCCGGTTAAAAACCAGCCTCGCAATGTGCCGAAAAATGTCATTAACTTAACCTCATGGGGTTACCCTTACGGGCGAATAAACATACTATACGTGAAATGTCCCGCATATCAACCAGATTACAGGATAAGGCAGACATGAGCAAAAACCCTGATAAGGCAGAAAAAAGCCTGCGTGCCCTCATGGATGTCATGGCGGCATTGCGCCATCCGGAAGAAGGCTGCGCATGGGATCTGAAACAAGATCACGCCAGTATCGCCCCTTATACAATAGAAGAGGCCTATGAAGTGGCCGAAGCGATTGAAGGCGGCACGGCGGAGGATATTCGCGATGAGCTGGGTGATCTGCTCCTTCAGGTCGTCTTCCAGGCCCGGATTGCCGAAGAGGCCGGTACTTTTGACTTTGCCGCCATAGCCGACAGCATCACCGCAAAAATGATAAGGCGACATCCCCATATTTTTGGTGAGGCGAGCTACAGAAACGAGGCGGAACAGCGTGAAGCATGGGAGGAGATCAAGGCGGCGGAAAGAAAAGACAAAAATGAGGGCGGATTACTTGATGGCATTGCTTCAGCTCTGCCACCAATGACCCGTGCCGTGAAACTTCAAAAGCGGGCGGCGCGTGTCGGTTTCGACTGGGATGATCCTGAACCTGTACTTGCCAAAGTAGGCGAAGAGCTTAATGAAGTGGCATCGGAGCTGGCGGCAAGCCCGAGAAGTGATGACAGACTTGCAGATGAAATCGGTGATCTGCTCTTTGCGGTAATCAATCTGGCCCGCAAGAGCGGGGTCGACCCGGATGCGGCCCTGAGGCGGACAAACGGTAAATTCACCCGTCGGTTCAACGGTGTTGTTTCCCGTGCCCGGTCGGAAGGGATTAGTATGGAAGATGCCGAACTGGACCAAATGGAGGCATGGTGGACGGAAATCAAACAGGCTGAAAAATCACGCTAGCCGTCTTCTTCGGTCTCATCCCCGATATTAAAATTGATAGGATCTGACGGCATGATGGTTGAAATCGCATGCTTATAGACGAGTTGGACATGCTGTTCCCGCTTTAACAAAAGACAAAAGTTATCAAACCAGGTGATTATCCCCTGCAGTTTGACCCCATTGACGAGAAAAACCGTGACGGAAGCATGGTCTTTGCGAACGGAATTGAGGAAAGTTTCCTGAAGATTCTTGCTTTTATCCGAAACCATGGTGTCCCCCCCTATATTGTTATTATTATCGCACACAGTATGACTGCTGGAATTGGAAAGGCAAATCTAAAAAAAATAGGATTATATACAATCCTACCTAAATCCTTCAATAATCAAACATCTAAGCTGTTGTAAACAAACATGTTGCAAACAAACAACTTGAATTATCCCCACAATCTATTATCTTAATAGGTAGATGAGTAATGGCACTTGAATTAGACTGATGAAAAGGTACCATATCAAATGGAAAAACGTTACACTGCTATAGCGGTTGCTAACTATTTTCTGTCGAAATACGGGCACACTGGCATCCAGCCGCTAAAACTTCAAAAACTGGTATATATTGCACACGGGTGGCATCTTGCCTTACGTGGAAAGAAACAACCATTGGTTTTTGATGAGAATGCTGAAGCATGGCAATATGGACCCGTGTTTCCATCGGTTTATCATGAATTCAAAGATCGAGGAAAACAGCCCATAACTGACCTTGGTACAGAATTCGTAGCTAAAGAAACCGGAAATATTGGAAGTATTGTTTCGGTGACACCCGAGATAAAGCAAAAGGATGAGAATACCACTAATTTACTCGACAGAGTTTGGGAAGTCTACGGCAGGTGGTCAGGTATACAACTATCAACTCTTTGTCATCAACCTGGAACACCGTGGGACATAACACGGAAGAAATCCAACGGAAGACGAAATGCTCATATTGAAAATGAGATTATATATAAACATTACAAGAAAAAATTAGAGCAGAACGTTTCCAAAAATGCAAAATGATAATGATTCAAATGAGCCTGGCTTGGAAGATATCAATGATGATCCGTTGGCGTGTTTCGTGTATTACGAATAGATGCGGATAATATTAGCAAGGCCGCACGATTTGTCGGCACGAGTAGTATGGGAGGATAAAGCACTGCCGCCATTGTGATTTTTCAAGCTACAATTATTTGCATCCTCACAACTTCATCTTTGGATAAAATGATTAAGACTATCTAACAGCCGATAAAGAATTATAACCACATCCAAAAAATGGCAATCCAGAACGTGTTGTGATGGCAATTTTACAGAATCCCCCAAAAGGTAAAGAGGGTGATTCAGTGCCGGGTCGGGCTCATATTATTCTGCTGCAGCGCTCGCGATGCGATCCAAATAGGCCTTGCGGAGTGCTATCGCAACGGGACCGGCCTTGCCGTCATTGACCTTAGCGTCATCAATCGTTGAAACCGGCGTGACAAGCGCCGATGCGCTTGATATGAAAGCTTCTGCCGCAGCTTTGGCTTCATCCGGGGTGAAGGGGCGTTCTACAATTTTCAGGTTGCGCTGGGTGGCTATTGCCAGCACGGCCTTCCGGGTGATGCCGTTGAGAATGTCATAATCAGCCGGACGGGTGATCAGCTCACCGTCATGGGTGACGATCCAGGCATTGGACGATGACCCTTCGGTAACAAACCCTTCCTTGTCAACCATCCAGGCTTCGTAAGCGCCGGCGTCAACGGCTTTCGTTTTGGCCATACAGTTTGGAAGAAGCTGTATTGTCTTAATGTCGCGACGCTGCCAGCGCTGGTCTTCCACCGTGATCACATCGACAGTGCGTCCTGTGTCTGCTGCTGCGATGCTGATGGGCTTTGCCGTCATGACCAGTTGCGGGGTCAATGCCGCAGCGAAGGCATGATCACGCCGCATCACCCCGCGGGTCACCTGAAAATAGATCAGCCCGTCACGGATCATGTTCATACGGATGATACTGCGGATAACAATGCGTAATGCATCCCGGCTGATGGGCATCGGGATACCGAGCTCACCCAGGGAAAACTCCAGCCTGTCAAGATGCCATTCCTGATCGGCCAGCACGCCGCCGATCACGGTCACCACCTCATATACACCATCACCGAACTGATAGCCCCTGTCATCGATACTGACTTTAGCATCCTTGTGGGGGACATAACGGCCATTGACATAAGCGATACGTGACATGAGGTAACCTTAAGTAGAGTTGCGTTCACCCGGAATTTCAGAAGAAATCCGGCCTGACAGAAAGAATTTTTTCCACTTCGCCAATCGCGCCGCGTTCTGCAAAGAGAATGACCCGGTCATTGGATTCGACAATCGTATTACCGCGAGGAGCGATCACCTCGTCCTCGCGGACAATCGCCCCGACGGAAACATTCTTGGGCAATTTAGCTGAGCGCAGGGCTTTGCCCACCATGGGTGACGATGGCATAGCCTCAACTTCCATGACCTCGCCCCGGTCTTCGATAATTGTATGAATATCACGTATACGTCCGCGCCGAACATGCTTGAGGATAGATGACACCGTGATAGCGGACGGATTAATAACACTGTCCACCCCAAGAGTTGAAATCAGGGGAACGAAGCTGGAAATATTGATCAGCGATATTGTATGCGCCGCACCAAACCGGCGCGCCAGGAGGGCTGACAGCGCGTTCACCTCATCATCATTGGTCAGTGCAACAAACGTATCAGCATCCCTTACCCCCCCTTCCTGCAGCATTTCAGGATCAAGGGCGTCGCCATTGATGATTGTTGCCCCGGATATGGCGTGAGCAACAGCTTCAGCCTGATTCTTGTCAGATTCAATAATCGCGCATCGTGAATTCTCAATTTTTGTCAGAACATCTGACGCCAGCATGCCGCCAATAGTGCCGGCGCCGGCGATCAGCACTTTGCGTGATGCCGGCTCCTCATGCCCGAATGATGCCATGGCACGGCCCATATGCTTTTCGTCACAGACAAAATAGACCTGATCCCCTTCCTGCATCTTGACACTGCCATCACGAGTAACAAGAACTTCATTGCCGCGCAAAATCGCAACAACGGTCACGGAAAGATCTTCAAACAGGTCGGTCAGGTAACGCAACGGGGAATCGATAATCGGGCAAGATGCATGACAACGGACACCGACAATCCTGACCTTATCATCACACATATTGGCCACATCGAAGGCCCCGGGAACAAGCAGCCTTCTGCTCACCGCTTCTGAGACTTCGGCTTCGGGTGAGATGATATGATCGATCGGCAGGTCTTCCGATGCATAGAGATCACCGAACTGGGGATCAAGGTAGGAGCGGCTGCGGATCCGGGCAATCTTCAGCGGCGTGTTGAAGATCGAATGCGCCACCTGGCAGGACACCATATTGACCTCATCGGATTCGGTCACCGCAATGATCATATCGGCATCCTTCGCCCCGGCCTCTTGAAGAATATCGGGATGAGAGGAAACGCCGATAACACCGCGGAGGTTATGTGCCTCGGCTGTACGCTGCACACGTTCCGCATTGGAATCAATGGCAGTAATTTGGTTGTCACGGGCGAGATGACCGGCAATCGAAGTGCCAACCTGGCCGGTTCCGCAAATTATGATGTTCATTGGTGTTCCTTCCGCTGATCAGACGCCATTGGCTAATCACTGAGTTCAGGATTGATGTTAAGACTTTTCAACTTGCGGTGCAAAGCCGACCGCTCCATGCCGATAAAGGATGCTGTTTTGGATATATTGCCATCAAAACGTGTCAGTTGCGAGATCAAATACTGGGTCTCGAAATGCTCCCGGGCAGCCTTAAGCGGCAGGCCGACCATGTTGTCAATGCCGCCGGCCGCAGTAGGTGAATTCCCGGTGATGACCGGTGGCAACTCCTCGGCTGTGATGAGCTCACTTTCATAGTGGTCCACCATGATCGACAGCCAGTCGATGACATTACGCAGCTCGGTTATATTACCCGGCCAGCCATAGAGCTGCATTTGCACTAAGGCTTCATCGGAAAATTTCAGCGACTTGCTCTGATTGGCATTTGCAAGATCAAGGAAATATTCCGAGAGAATTGGAATATCCTCTTTCCTCTCGGCCAGGGAAGGTACAGCGATCGGTACAACGCTCAGCCGGTAGAAGAGGTCTTCGCGCATATTGCCCTGATTGATTTCCTCCATCAGATCCAGTTTCGATGCGCTGATCACCCGGACATCCACAGTCACTTCACTTGCACCGCCAATACGGCGGAACCGCTGATCCTGAACGGCACGAACAAGCTTGCCCTGGGTTTCCAACGGCAAATCGCCGATTTCGTCAAAATACAATGTGCCGCCATGCGCCTGTTCAAACAGCCCGACAATCCGCTGGCGTCCGTCATGCCCTTCGGTGCCAAAAAGTTCGGCCGTCACCATGTCAGGTGAGAGCATGGCACAATTGGCCAGAACAAAACGGCCGCCCCGGCGCGGTGAAAGATCGTGCAGACGGCGTGCCATCAACTCTTTGCCGCTGCCCGAAGGGCCTGTGATCATCACCCGGCTGTTTGACTGGGACACCTTCTCAAGGGACTGCTGGAGCAATTTAAACGGCGGCGATATACCGATCATTTCGACTTTGCCGGCGGACTCCTTCCTCAGATCCCGGTTTTCCAGAGTCAGTGACGCCGCTTCAAGCGCCCTTTGTACAAGTATGAGTAAGCGCTCTGATTTAAAAGGTTTTTCAACAAAATCATAAGCGCCGTCCTTCATGGCCTGCACGGCTGTTTCGATATTGCCATGACCGGAAATCATGATTGCAGGCACATCGGGATAGAGTTTTCTGATCCATTTCTGCAATTCGAGACCATCCATGTCAGAATCGCTCATCCAGATATCAAGGATCACCAATGAAGGCAGAAACTGCTGCACCGCTTCGCGCGCTTCCTGTGCATTGGCGGCATGACGGCACTTGTAGCCTTCATCTTCGAGCAATTCGACAATAATAGCCCGGATATCGGATTCATCATCGACAATGAGAATTTCAGGTTTCATGAACTGGGATTCCCATGTGGAAGAAGAGTAAGGGTAATCATCGCCCCTTTATAGCCTCTGATATTGGATGCGCCGAGAGTGAGCCTGCCGTGATGGTCTTCCGTGATTTTTTTGACAATGGCAAGGCCAAGCCCCGTGCCCTTCTTGCGGAAAGTAACATAAGGTGTCGTCAGATCAACCCCGGCCTTGTCAGGGAGGCCGGGACCGTTATCAATAACATCAAGAATGATGGCATCGCCGTCTACTTTGATGCGGATCATGATTTTCAGCGCTTTGACTTTGGCCTCGCGCATGGCATCAATTGCATTCTGGATGAGGTTGGTGATGACCTGACGGATCATGCCATCGTCACATGTTATGATGACCTTCTCATTGCCACCCGTTTCCAGCTTAAATTTCACATCCTTCTCAGCAGCCTCAAACAGTTTGACCTGCCCGCCTGCCATGGCAACCAGATCATGCTCCCCCATCACCGGATCCGGCATCCGGGCAAAGGCAGAAAATTCGTTAACGAGGCGGCCTATGTCATCAACCTGTCGGATGATCGTATCAATGTATGTTGAGAAGTTCTTTTTATTCTTTGCGTCACTCGGCATGTATTTTGCGCCCAGCCGTTCTGCGGCCAGCTGGATCGGTGTCAGGGGGTTCTTGATTTCATGGGCGATGCGGCGGGCGACATCAGCCCAGGCGGCCTTACGCTGGGCATCAAGCAGATCAGAGACATTTTCAAAAGTGACCACATAACCGACAATGCGGCGCGCCTCGGTTTCGGTCGTGATCCTTGCCAGCAAGGTCTGCGTCGTATCACCGCGTCTGATTTCAATATTCCGCTCCCTCATCCGTCGCCCGCGCCCGCTGGAATCGTTCAGTAGCGGTGCGAATTCAGGCACAAGCTCATCGAGCCTGCTCCCAATGGCATTCATTTTGCTCACTGACAGCATATCGAGCGCTGCAGCATTGGGCAGCGTGATGACCCAGTTTTCGTCTATGCCGATCACCCCCGAAGACACACCGCCCAGAACCGCTTCTGTAAATTCACGCCTGTTATCCAATTGACGGTTTGCCTGAACAAGTTCTTCCCTATTCTTGTTAATCTTATCAAGCATCTCATTGAAGGATCTGCCCAACTGAGCAACTTCATCATTCTTACGGCCGCTTACCACCCGCGAAGACAAATCACCCTGACGCACATCCTCTGCAGCCCGGATAACAGAAATAAGCGGCAGGACAATTGCATTGGCAAAGTTAAGCCCGAGCCAAACCGCACTCAGGAGCAAAAGCAATGCAACCATTCCAAACAGAATGGCAAAACTGACCTTGAGGTCGAGCTGCCTTATATCAAGCGACTGGTATTCACTCACCGCAGTTCTTGTCCGGTCAACGGCACCGGAGACATTGGGGTCAATGAAGCGCCCTACCAGAAGATAGGCATCAACAAACTGGTTCAGCCTGACCCCTGCCCGAATACGGTTGGTGATATCGGTTCTGGTTATCGCCACATCACCGGCGCGGGCTCTTTCATAAAACTCCTCTTCAAGACTGGAAAAGGTGAGCGCATAGGCAAAACGTGAATTGGCAAGCACCCGGCCGGTGGAATCAAACACAACCGCCTCGGAAAGGTTACGCAATCTGGCCTGACTGGTCAGAAATCTGTCAAATTGATCAGAGTTGCCTGAAAGTCTGCTGGCTTCGCGGTTGATATCATTCGCCATGGCCAGTATCTGACCGCGGACAGAAAGAACATGTTCTTCGAGATAGGCGTCGGCAACGGTGACGGATTCTTCAACAGCAGTGGAAATCCGGTCACTGAACCAGCCCCGAAGTGAAACGTCGAGAACAAAATAAGTGAACACCACAAGCACCAGTGACGGCAGCACGGTAATCAGTCCAAACAGTGTCACCAGCTGCCATCGCAGCTGATATCCGGCCATTCGCCTGCGTCTTTCGCTGATCAGCCTGAAAAGTTGCCTGCCGACAAAAACAAGCAGGATGGCAATCGAAACAAGATCAATTCCCACCAGCAGGACAAGAAGCTCACTTTCCTTACTGAGGAAGGTTTCACTTGAAAGCAGGACAAAGGTCAGCATCCCCAGCAGAAGTGCGATCAGCACCGATGCATAGGCCAACGTGCGCTCACTGACCCAGACTCTCAGTAAGGATATTCTGTCATCAAGCCCGCTATTCACGGGTTGTGGCGATGTCTTAGTTGCAGTTTTCATTGTCCAATGTCATAGCATAGCGGAATCAGCAGGCATGCACCAGTTACCGGCGCCGCTTCGGCGCAAGCCTGATATCAAGGGTGCGTATTTTCTTCCGCAGCGTGTTGCGGTTCAACCCGAGAAGTTCAGCCGCACGCAGCTGGTTGCCCTCTGTCGCTTTCAGCGTTTCCTCCAGTAATGGCTTTTCTACCTCTGTCATAATTCTCGCATAAACCCCGGCTGGCGGCAGAGCGTCCCTGTGTGCATTGAAATAGCGCTCAATATGACTCCGGGCATCGGCATTAAGACTCCCCTTGGGGGGGCGCCTCTGAGGGTAGCCGTCTTCGAGGACGGCACGCAGATCACCAGCTTTGATGACATCCCCATCCACCCGCAGTACAAGCTGCCAGATCAGGTTTTCAAGCTCTCGCACATTGCCGCGCCAGGGCTGGGTGGTGAGCAGGACCAGCGCGGCATCGTCAAGTTTTTTCACCGGCATCCCCGATTTTGCCGCCCGGTCAAAAAAATATGCACAGAGATCCGGTATATCATCCCGCCTCTCGCGCAGTGGGGGCAGATTGAGAGTCACTGCAGTCAGTTGATCGTATAGGTCGCCGCGGAAATGCCCCTGCTTGATCAATTTGGGCAAATCCTTGCGGGTGGCCGCGATGATCCGTGCATTCGCATGGACCGGGTTCCGGTCCCTGTCGCCGGCACGAGTTCCGCCACTCTCAAGGGCGTGCAGCAACCGCATCTGTGTTTGCGGCGGCATGTCCCCGATTTCATCAATAAACAATGTGCCGCCATGCGTCTGGCCAAAACAGCCTTCCTGGGTTCTTACATCCCTGCCGGCCCCTTTGTCATATCCGAAGAGTGTTACTTCAATCCGCTCACGGGGGATTGCCGCCATGTTGATTGCAACGAACGGTTTGTCCTGCCTGTCGCCCCGCTCATGCAGGGCACGGGCAACAATTTCCTTGCCGGTACCGCTTTCACCGGTGATCATCACCGATACATCCTTGCTGGCCAAATCTTCGATTGACTTGCGGGTATCCTGCATCGCCGGCGAGCTGCCGATCAGTGATGAGTGATCAGGCCCGGCTATTATCGGAGTCGAATGTTCGGCTTCGCTGGCTTGGTCACGTGTCAATTTAAATGTCCCTTCGGCTTTCGCATCCAACTCATCCGGCAACTCATCCGGCGGGGCTCCCATTTTGCTAAAGGTGCGGGCTTCATGCCGCGATCTTCCCGCATGCGGCGGCGCGCGTTTCAAAGAAGCTGTCGATGGCGGCAAAAACGGAGGCGGCATCGGTTTCATTGTTGGCGATCTGGCGCATGAGCGCAGAACCTTCCAGCCCCCGTGTATAGGCAGCGATATGCTTGCGTGCCAGCCGCAATCCTGCTGTTCCGTAATGGGTGAGCATCAGGTCAAGATGCTGTTTCATGATCGCATGGCGCTCGGAAATATCAGGTTCCGGTAAAGCCGGCCTGCCTGTAAGATACCGGCCGGTATCACGAATAAGCCAGGGCCGCCCCAGAGCCGCACGGCCTATCATAACGCCGTCTGCCCCGGATTGCCGCAGGGCTTCGTCGATGTCATCACGTGTATCAATATCACCATTGACGATAAGCGAGATGCTAACGGCCTCGCGCACGCGGCGCACCGCTTGCCAGTCTGCTTCACCCTTATAGAACTGGCAGCGTGTGCGGCCATGCACGGTCACCATGGCAAACCCTTCCTGCTCAGCCATATGCGCCAGATGAGGGGCGTTGAGATTATGCTCATCCCAGCCAAGCCGCATCTTGACGCTAACGGGAATATCCACCGCAGCCCGCACAGCTGAAAATATTCTTGCCACGAGGGCCTCATCCTGCATCAGCGCAGATCCTGACAGCTTCCCCGTAACCTTGCGCGCCGGGCAGCCCATATTGATATCAATGATCGCAGCACCCAGACCGGCACCGATCTTTGCCGCCTCGGCCATCACAGCCGGATCCCAGCCGGCCAGTTGCAGTGAGAAGGGAAATTCAGCGGCGGCATCACCGGACAGCTTTCGCATTTCCTTGCGGACACCGTTCAGGATCGCTGCGCTGGCCACCATCTCGGAAACCACAAGTCCGCCGACGAGCATCCGCACGATGCGCCGGAACTGCCAGTCCGTCACCCCCGACATGGGTGCGAGGATCGCCGGATGGTCAAGCGCAAGGCCGCCGATGGAAAGAGGTTCCGCCATGGTCGTTCGTGTTCTCCCAATGCCGTGCCTATTATTTAGGCATTTCATCGTGCCTAAAATAGAGCCAACACCCGGCCGGGGCAAGGCTTCTC
>JBAJNM010000041.1 GCA_036881865.1 Parvularculales bacterium
CCCCTGCCCCCATAAAGGACCGGCAAAACGCACCACAAAAAACACAAAGACTCCCAACTCCTTGCAAGCCTCCTCAAGCCCGTTGTTGACCTTCCGGTGTTTTCATGGATGATGGTTCACCGCTAACAAAACAGGGGAAAGGGTACACCATGCTGACAGGCCTCCGCGTTATTGAACTGGCCACCTATATCGCCGCACCCGCCGCCGCCGGAATGCTTGCCGACTGGGGAGCCGATGTCATCAAGGTCGAACCCCCGACAGGGTGCCCCATGCGGCTTATGTTCAGCAGTCTGCAAAATGATTTTTATCAGGGTAATCCTGTCTTCGGTCTGGATAACCGCGGCAAACGCGGCATTGTTCTGGATGTTTCCAAAGAAGACGGCATGGAAGCCCTCAAACGGCTGGTAAAAGACGCCGATGTTTTTATCACCAACCTGCGTCCGGACAGCATGAAAAGTCTGGCGGTTGAATATGACGATCTGAAAACCGTTAACCCCCGCCTTGTTTATGCAAGTCTTACGGGCTACGGCCTTCAGGGAGAGGAGAAAAACCGCGCCGGACTCGATATCGCCGCCTTTTATGCCCGCTCCGGATTTGGTCATCTGTCAACCATCAAAGGCGGTGAACCAGTGTTGATGCGCACCGCCGTCGGTGACCATATCACCGGCGTCGGGATGGTAGCGGGTATTATGGCGGCCCTTCTGGAGCGCGAAAAAACCGGGCGCGGTAAATTCGTAGAAGCCTCCCTTCTGCGCGCCGGTGTTTATGCGGCAGGTTCAGACATGTCTATTCAGCTTAAGTTTAATCGTGTCGGGTCTCTTAAGGCGCGGCATGACTCGGTTAATCCTCTGAGCAATTTCTTCAAGACCAAAGAAGGCTCATGGTTTGTTATCGTGCCACGTCAGGGAGAGAAAGACTGGCCGGCACTATGCCGCGCTATCGGCAAGCCGGAACTCATTGACGACGAGCGGTTTAACGGCAACCGGGCACGACGCAATAACGCCGCAGAACTGGTCGATATGCTGGACGCCGAATTTGCCGCTCATGATATGAACGAATGGAAACAAAAACTGGATGCGGAGGATATTGTCTGGGCTCCGATGCAAAGTCCGGCACAGGTGGCGGAAGACCCTCAGGCCATTGCGGCAGGCGCTTTTGTTGAAATGACCGATCAAAACAGTAATGAGACGTATCTCTCTCCGGCCCCACCGGTGCGGTTTCCTGAAGAAGGTGATACTCCCAAGAGAGGCGCACCGGAGCTGGGACAACATACCGAGCAGGTGCTGAAAGAAATCGGCTACGATAATAAGACCATAACCGAGCTTAAGACATCAGGCGCTCTGGGATAAACCGGTGAGCGATATCCCCGCAGGCCCCGCCAAAGACACAACAAATCCGGCATCCGAACCTCCCTGGCCTCACCCGGCCTATGCTTGGTATGTGGTCGTGGTTCTGGTGATTGCATATACGTTTTCTTTCATTGACCGGCAGATCTTAAGTCTGTTGGTAGGGCCAATGAAGCAAGACCTCGATATTAGTGACACCCAGATGAGTTTGTTACAGGGTTTTGCTTTTGCCCTGTTTTATACCATCATGGGGTTGCCCATCGGACGTATGGTGGACAGACGACACCGTATTCGCATTATTGCGGTGGGGATTTTCTTCTGGAGCCTCATGACGGCCTTGTGCGGCATAGCACGTCAGTATTGGCAATTATTTCTGTTTCGCATGGGCGTCGGTGTCGGGGAGGCCGCCCTATCACCTGCGGCCTATTCTCTTATTTCGGACTATTTCAAACCTCACCGCATTGGCGTTGCGCTGGGGGTTTACGGCATGGGGGTTTATATCGGCGCCGGACTGGCGCTGGTGATCGGCGGCCTTGTTATCCAGGGCGTTTCCGGGGGCGATGACATTATTCTACCTCTGGTGGGAGAAGTGCGGCCCTGGCAGTTAGTGTTTTTTATTGTGGGCTTTCCCGGATTTCTTGTTGCCTTGTGGGCGCTCACCCTCAAAGAGCCAGTGCGGCGGGGGCTGTCTCAATCTGCCATGCAAACGGCTACATCTATCAATGCAGCCGGCAAAATCCCTGCCGCCATTCCATTAAGAAAAGTGCTGGCTTATATGAACGCCAACCGGCTGGCGTTGTTTTGCCTGAGCATGTGCTATGCGCTGGTTGCCATGATGGCTTATGGGGTAGCGGCGTGGATACCGGAGTTTTTCATTCGAACTCATGGCTGGAGCGCCGGAGATGCGGGCATCGTCTATGGGCTTATCATTGTCGTTTTTGGAACGGCCGGTGTGGTATGCGGCGGATGGCTGGGTGATGTCTTAACGTCCCGCGGTATTCGCAGTGGCCGTATGTGGGTGATGACAGGGAGTGCCGTAGCCTCCATTCCCTTTGCCCTGTTTTATCCACTCGTAGAGAGCGATACGCTGGCTCTTATTATATTGATGCCCTCGACATTTTTTGCGACCTTTGTTACCGGCGCCGGACCTTCCGCCATTCCGGAAATTACGCCTAACCAGATGCGCGGTTTTGTTGCTGCCTTCATTATTTTTGTGGTCAATATTATTGGTCTGGGTATCGGCCCCACATCCATTGCCCTGATGACAGATTATTTTTTTCAGGACGAAGCCATGCTTAATTATTCTCTGGCCATTGTGCCGACTATTATCCTGACACTGGCGGCTATCATAGGGTTTATCGGTATAAAACCTTATGAACATAACCGCGACTATCTAAAGGCTTATCAAGTCAGGGAAAGCCAGTAACTAACGCCGGTCCGGCGGGCGGGCCTCATCAACAAGCCCCTCTATAGCCTTACCAAGAGACAGGCGAGTTTGGTCTTTGCACCCCAGACGCCGCATACTGACAGATTCTTTCTCCTGTTCCTGCTTTCCCACCACCATGATAGCCGGAACATGAGCCAAAGAGTGCTCCCGCACCTTGTAGTTGATTTTTTCGTTGCGGATATCAAGGGTCGCCCGCAAACCCGCATTCTCCAGTTCCGCCAAAACCTTACGGGCATAATCATCAACATCATTGGTAATCGAGGCTACCACCGCCTGAACCGGCGCCAGCCACAACGGAAAACGTCCTTCATATTGTTCAATCAAAATGCCGATAAAGCGCTCCATGGACCCCAAAATTGCGCGGTGTAGCATTACCGGCACATGGCGGTTGCTGTCTTCACCAACATAAGTGGCACCCAACAAGGTTGGCAGATTGAAGTCCACCTGCAAAGTGCCGCACTGCCACGAGCGGCCTATGGCATCGCGCAGATGAAACTCCAGCTTCGGACCATAAAAAGCCCCCTCACCCGGGTTCATTTCGTAGGGCAAACCTGATGCTTTGGTGGCCTCCTCAAGGGCCTGTTCGGCCCTGTCCCACACATCATCAGAGCCGGTGCGCACCTCAGGCCTGTCGGCAAACATGATGCGAATATCCTCAAAGCCCAGATCCCGGTATATCTCTTCAAGCAGGTGGCAAAAACTTTGAGTTTCGCTGTTAATCTGCTCCTCGGTGCAGAAAATATGGGCGTCATCCTGCACAAACCCCCGCACCCGCATGAGCCCATGGAGCGCACCGGAGGGCTCATTGCGCACACATGCGCCAAACTCCGACAGCCGCAAGGGTAAATCCCGATAACTCTTGAGACCCTGATTAAAAACCTGCACATGACCGGGGCAACTCATGGGTTTAACAGCCATGGTGCGGGCATGGTCAGATTCGCTAATAAACATGTTTTCGCGAAATTTTTCCCAGTGCCCCGATGTCTCCCAGAGCCTCCTGTCAACCAGCGTCGGCGTGTTAATTTCGTGATATCCGGCCCGAATGAGTTTGCGACTCATATACGCTTGTAGCGTCTTATACAGAGTCCAGCCTGAAGGATGCCAAAACGCCATGCCCGGTGCTTCTTCCTGAAAATGAAACAGTTCCATCTCCCGACCAATACGACGATGGTCACGACGCTCTGCCTCCTCCAACATAGTCAGATAATCTTTTAGCTGCTTTTCCGTAGCCCATGCCGTGCCATAGATACGTTGCAACATTTCATTGCGGGCATCTCCGCGCCAATAGGCCCCTGCGATGTGCGTCAACTTGAAGGCCTTGCCTAAATGCCCCGTGGAGGGCAAGTGGGGCCCACGGCATAAATCAAACCACTCCCCTTGCCGATAAACGCCTATTTCCTCCCCGGCCGGAATAGACTCTATAAGCTCCGCCTTATAAGCTTCGCCCATATCCTTAAAAATCCGCACCGCTTCATCCCTGTCCCAGACTTCCCGGACAAGAGGCGTGTTCCTGTCTACAATCTCACTCATGCGCGCTTCAATGAGAGGTAAATCCTCCGGCCTAAACCGCTCCTCACGGGCGAAGTCGTAATAGAATCCGTTCTCTATCACCGGACCGATGGTTACCTGCGTGTCGGGATACAACTCCTGCACAGCCTGCGCCATCACATGCGCGGCATCATGGCGCAATAGTTCTAAACCGTCCGGGGTGTCTGCAACGATAACCTCCAACGCGCAATCTTTGTCTATAACCGTGGCTAAATCTTTCATTACGCCATCCACCTTCAGCGCAATGGCACGCTTGGCCAGAGATTTTGCAATAGTACCCGCAAAAGCCAACCCATCCATAGGGCCATCAAGGCTTCGTTGTGCGCCATCCGGCAGTGATACCGTAATCATAACCTTACACCCTGTTCACTTCTTATAATTGCCACCATAACGCCATTCGCCATACCGCCAAGGTGCATAAAACGGCTGATGCTGCACAACATCCGGGACCGGATCAAAGCCGCTTCCTCCCCAAGGGTGACACCGGCACAACCGCGCCAATATAAGCCACCCTCCGCGCCACACACCATGACGCATGATGGCCGTGGCGGCATAGGCCGAACAACTCGGCCCGTAACGGCATCGTGGCGGAAGAAACGGTGATATGCCCCATTGATAGACTTTAATGAGGCCCAACATTAATAAACGAATTACCCTAATCATTATATATCTCGTTTGGTGCCTTGTTCAATCTGCTCAAGACATTCTTCTACAGCATCAAAGGTAAGCAGAGTAGAGGCGTGACGCGCCTTAAATTCGCGCACCGGCAATAAGATTTCAAGATCGCTCCAGCGCCCGGAAGGCGGAGGGCTGTCTTCTTTCAACATCCGGCGCATTTGGGCCGCCACTTCACGCAGTTCGGCTGAGGTGGCTCCTATCACTTTATGCGCCATGATAGATGATGATGCTTGCCCTAAAGCACAAGCCTTAACCTCATGAGCGAAATCCGTAACAACGCCCTGCTCCAGAGTAAGGTCTACCGTCACCCGGCTGCCACACAGGGGACTGGTCGCGGTTGCCGTAGCATCAGGAGCCGCCAGGCGCCCAATGCGGGGAATATCTGCCGCCAAAGACAAGATTTTCTGGTTGTAAATCTCGTTGAGCATGGGTTCAAACTCCGCCTTCCGTTATCTCAATGAGCACGATGCCAGCGCGAACCAGACGGGCCATCCTCAATAATAATTCCCCTTGCCTCTAACTGCCGGCGGATTTCATCGGCCTTAGCGAAATCTCCGGCCGTCCGTGCTTGTGACCGGGCGGCCACCAACTGATCTATTTCATCACCACCCCTATCATCCGCCTCATGGACGCCCTCGCCAAACCAGTTCTCCGGCTTGTCCTGCAAAAGCCCTAACAACTCTCCGGCACTCCGAAGCTGCGCCTGCATGTTTTGTCGGGCCGCCCCCTCAGCATCCTGACATGACCGCGCCAGCCCAAACAAAGCCGCCAACGCCTGCGGCGTGTTGAGATCATCCTGCAGCGCACCCATAAAACCGGAAGGAGGGTCAGCTCGTCCGCTTTTCTCCATACCCCGCAGGGCGCGATATAATCTGTCCAGTGACCGCCGGGACTGCTGAAGTAAATCATCGCTCCAGTCTAACGGCTGACGATAATGCCCCGATAACAAAGCATACCGCACAGCCTCTCCCGGGGCTTTTGCCAACAAATCCTGCACCAGAATGATATTACCCTCAGACTTAGACATTTTTTCACTTTGCATCGTCACCATACCATTGTGCATCCAATACCGGGCAAGAGGAGCACCTTCATGGGCGCACTGACTCTGGGCCAATTCATTTTCATGATGCGGAAACGCTAAATCAAGACCGCCGCCGTGAATGTCTATGGTCGGGCCAAGATGCCGGGCAATCATGGCGGAACATTCAATATGCCAACCCGGACGACCCCGCCCCCAAGGACTATCCCAGCCCGTTTCATCATCACCTGACGGCTTCCAGAGAACAAAGTCTGCCGCATCGCGCTTGTAAGGGGCTACCTCAACACGTGCCCCGTCAATCATCTGCTCCCGATTGCGCCCCGATAACGTACCATAAGCCTCATGTGACGGCACATGAAACAATACATGACTCTCAGCAACATAGGCATAAGCTTTGTGAACAAGATCAGCTATCATCTCTATAATCTCATCCATGCTTTGAGTGACAATTGGCTCTACATCCGGCGGCAATACTCCAAGAGATATCAGATTGTCGTGATATAATGCCGTATAGCGGGTGGTGATATCCGTAAACGGTTTGTTTTCTGCTTTGGCGGCCGCTAGAATCTTGTCTTCCACATCGGTAATGTTCCGCACATAGAGAACATCCGGATAAAGATGACGCAACAAACGCACCAACACGTCAAAGACTACCGCCGGACGCGCATTGCCAATATGAGGCGGCGCATAGACGGTCGGGCCGCATACATAAATCGTCACCTGCGCCGGATTAAGGGGCTTAAAGGCTTCTTTTTTTCGCCCTACCGTATTATGAATCCGTAATACCATTATGATGGTTAGCCCTTATGCCCGCCTTTTACTCCTGACTGCCCCGCAGTCCATAACAAAATTTCCACTCTTTTTGAGTAAACAAAGCACTAAATAAAGCCTGAATACCCATTTTAGCGCAAAACACGTTGCAGAATTGAAGCCTGATTAATCTCACACCACGAGAAAATTGTGTATATAGTCGGGCCTGATATGACAAATCAGCCAGAGTATGGCATAAACCGGAGATTAGAGCGAGGTCAACCGGAGAAAACTGCACACTATCGGATATTTTCTGAAAGGAGATGGGATAGCCCATGGACATTGTGACCCACCCCCAAAGTTTCAAAAACAAAGGCGCACTTCAGCAAAGACCCAGCCGGGAAGAGGCTGAACAGGCCGTCAGAACCCTTATCGCCTGGGCCGGAGATAATCCGGACCGCGAAGGCCTCGTTGATACGCCAGCCCGTGTCGTGCGCGCCTATGAGGAATATTTCAAGGGCTACGATCAAGACCCTCACGAAGATCTCAACCGCACCTTTGAAGAGGTAGAGGGTTATCAGGATATGGTCATGTTGCGGAACATCACCATTGAGTCCCACTGCGAGCATCATATCGCCCCTTTCCTTGGAACGGCTCACGTAGCCTATGTACCCAACGGCAAAGTCGTTGGCATATCCAAACTGGCGCGACTCGTTGAGATTTTCTCCCGCCGTCTCCAGACCCAAGAAACCCTGACCATGCAAATTGCCAATACTCTGGAAGACTCAATCGAACCCCTGGGCGTGGCTACTCTCATTGATGCCAAGCATCAATGTATGACTACCCGTGGTATCCACAAACCGGATGCCTCTACAATAACCAGTCACTTCACAGGTGTCTTTCGCGAAAACCATGAGTTAGAGCGCCGCTTTATCACCATGGCCGGTATCGAATAAACTCATCATCTATTGTTAGCCATAATGGCTTGTTAAGGAGGGGTGTATATTTTGTCTGCCGCGCAGCCTCCACAATCTCCCTTATTTGGACCGCGTACCAGCGTTGAGCAGGTTGAAGAAGGTCATGTTCTGGCACCACGCTTTGATGCGGAGGGGCTTATTCCTGTTATCACCACCGATGCCGAAAACGGCGATGTTCTCATGCACGGCTATATGAATAGCGAAGCACTGGAGAAAACAATCCGCACCGGTGAAGCTCATTATTGGAGCCGCAGCCGTCAGTGTTTGTGGCATAAAGGGGCTACCAGTGGTCTGCTGCAACATGTTGTAGAGATCCGGATAGATGATGACCAAGATGCTCTTTGGATTCGGGTTCAAATTGATGGCAATGGTGCCAGTTGCCATGTTGGATATAAGTCCTGCTTTTATCGTGCGGTGTTGCGGGAAGATACCGGCAAGCCCGCCCGTTTGGTTTTTGAGGAGACTGAAAAAATCTTCGACCCTAAAGACGTCTACGGTGACGCTCCTAACCCAACCAAACTCTGAGCAACATACATTCCATGAATGAAGCGCATACCAAAATTGGCTTAGCCCTTGGTAGCGGTATCGCACGTGGATGGGCGCACATCGGCGTTATCCATGCCCTTGAGGAGGCAGGCTACAAGGCAGATGTGTTAGCAGGAACCTCCATCGGAGCCGTCGTGGGAGGATGTCATCAGGCTGGCAAACTGGACGAGCTTGAGCAATTCGCCCGTTCTTTAACACGGCGCAGGATGGTGGGCATGTTGGACTTCCGTTTTTTCTCGTCGGGACTTCTGGCAGGTGATAAAATTAAACGCCTTCTGGAAACCGGATTAAAAGACCGCACCATTGAATCCCTCCCCCGTGATTTTATCAGCGTCACAACAGAACTTGCCACCGGCCATGAGATTTGGCTTTCAAAAGGCCGTCTGGTTGACGCCCTCGTCGCCTCCTACGCCCTGCCAGGAGTGTTTCAGCCAGTGCAACAAAACAACCGCTGGCTGGTTGACGGTGCTCTGGTTAATCCGGTCCCGGTTTCCGTGTGCCGCGCCTTTGGCGCCCGGCTGGTAATTGCGGTTAATCTAAACCAACAAGTGCTCGGCAGAGGTAATCTATCTTCAGAGCCGCCACAGCTTGCAGAACCACCACCTGATCATAGTCACAACGATAACAATCAATCCGCCAAAAAAATTCTGACACGTAAACTGTTTGGCACGAGCCGAAATATGCCCGGCGTCAGCACTGTTATGCTGGGTGCTCTCAATATCACTCAAGACAGATTAACACGCTCACGTCTGGCAGGAGACCCGCCCGACATTACCATTGCCCCCCGCATGGGACACATTGGTTTGTTGGAGTTTGACAGAGCTGAAGAAGCCATCACTCTTGGGTATGAATCTGCCCGCGCCAGCCTACCTTATATTGACGAAGCCATGGCGTTACTCAGCTAGCCCCTCCGGGAATGCTTTACAAACAATTACCAAAAACAGGAAATCACCTTAAAAACAGACGCCTTAAAAACGGACGGATGAGCAAAAAACCCGCCAAGAAGCCTCCCATGTGAGCCTCCCACGCAATAGCTGCCGGTTCGCCGGCGGGCCCAATACCTGCCCAACCAAAAAGAAAATTGATGACCAGCCAGACCCCTACAAACATCACGATAGACGAAGGCTTCGGTGAGCTCGCCCACCCGTTTTCTCCACCGATTATATCGCTACCCAGTAAAAGACGGGGCCAGAACATCATCCCGATGACCCCTCCCATCAATCCTGAAACAGCACCCGATGCCCCAATGACCAGCGCAGTACTGTCAATATTAAGCGCCATATAAATCATAGAGCCGGCAAGGCCGCACAGCAGATAAAAAAGAATAAACCACCAAGGTCCCAACACACGTACCATAGGGCTACCAAACGCTAACAACCAGACAAGATTAACCACCAAATGCGTCCAATTGCCATGCAAGAATATGCTCGTTACCGGTGTCCACGAAAACATAAGTTGATATATGCCACTACCATGAAATGCACCATGACCCCAAAACGCCATTTCACGGGCGGGTATCAAGGCAAGCTGCCACAGAGCTTCATCGCGGTATTCCACCGGTAGCACAGATAAAAAACCATGCACCATGGTAATAATTACCATCAGCCAAACGACAACAGGGGACACGTTAAAAATGCGCTCACGGTCCTGTGGTAACTCAGGAGAATGCCGGGGGGTCATAAGGACGGCGTTCTACCCCGCCTGTTCCATGTAGTCTTCTGCCACCTGCACCGCTTGAGGCAGTAAGAAAGGACGCCGCCTCATATGGTCTGATATTTTCTCGGCAATCATAATGGTCGGTGCATTAGTGTTACCTCCCACCAATTTCGGCATAACGGAGGCATCTACCACCCGTAACCCCTCAACACCATAAACCCGACAATGAGTATCCACCACCGCCATAGGATTATCTTTACGTCCCATCTTACACGTGCCTACAGGATGATAAACGGTTTCCGCCGTGCGGCGTATCCAATCATCCAAAGCCTCATCGCTTGTGGCTTCCTGACCGGGCCATATCTCCTCACCACGATAGGGAGTCATAGCATCCTGCGCTATAATCTCCCGCACCATGCGTGTACCATCCCGCAAAACTTTCAAATCTTCCGGGTCTTTTAGATAATTAGGCTGGATGAGAGGCGGGTCGGAAGGGTTAGTAGATTTCAATGCCACAAACCCCGTACTGTTGGGCCTCAATTGACAAATATGAATAGTAAACCCATGGCCCTCAAAGCGTTCCCGGCCGTGGTCACGCATGACAACGCTTACCATATGAAGCTGGATATCCGGCATTTCAAGGTTGGGCCGCGTCTTAAGAAACGCCCCCGACTCAAGCCCCTGAGTAGCGCCCAACCCTTTTTTGAACAACAAATATTGCAAGCCTGTCACCGCTGCCCGCGCCGGATTTAACTGGCTATACAAAGTGATAGGCTGAAGACACCTATACTGAACCAGACAGTCCAGATGGTCTTGCAAGTTTTGCCCTACGCCCGGCAAATCCTGCACAACATTAATGCCAAAGCGGTGCAGATAATCCGCCGGACCAATACCCGACAACATCAAAACCTGCGGGGAGTTCACCGCACCTCCGCTTAGCACAACTTCATCCCGGCAATGGGCTGTACAATATTTGCCTTTACGATAATATTCCACGCCAACCGCACACCCCCCCTCAATCAAAATCCGCGATGTCAGAGCGTTTGTCTCAATTGTCAAATTAGGCCGCTTTTTCGCCTCCCGCAGATAAGCAGTCGCCGCACTGCTGCGCTTAGCTTTGCGTATCGTGTGTTGATAATAACCAACGCCTTCTTGTTGAGGACCGTTGAAATCTTCTGTTACCGGATGACCCGCCTGACGACCTGCCTCAACAAAAGCCTCAAACAAAATATTGCTGTTGCGAGCATTAGAGACCCCCAGAGGCCCATCACCGCCGTGAAAATCATCAGAGCCGTTTTCATTACCTTCCGAGCGCCGGAAATACGGCAAGACATCAGAAAAGCCCCACCCCTTAAGGCCCGATTGCCGCCACAAATCATAATCCCGAGCATGACCGCGAATATAAATCATGCCATTAATAGAAGATGATCCCCCCAGCACCTTGCCACGAGGCCAGAACAGAGACCGGTTCCCTAACTCAGGCTGCCCCTCCGTATCAAAGCACCAATTCACTTTGGGGTCTGAGAATAATCTTCCAAGCCCCGCAGGCATATGAATCAGAGCACTGTTATCCTTGCCTCCGGCTTCCAAAAGCAGGACCTGCCGCTCTTCATCTTCACTCAAGCGGGCCGCCAAAGTGCATCCCGCACTTCCTGCACCGATAATAATTACATCATATGAATTCATAATTATCCCTCTCGCTCAACCTCAACATTGTCAAAAAATAAAGCCATAAAGCAACCATCAATTGTCAGAGCACCTAAGAGTGTCAAAAAAGCCGATGCGCAACAACAGCCTCCACACACCCATGAAACAACGACACGTTACGGTTTAACTTCTAATGACCCTGCCAGCGGGGTGCACGTTTTTCTGCAAAGGCACGCGGGCCTTCGCGGGCATCATCACTCTTAAACAAAGCGCGTACGGCGTCATAAGGTTTTGCCACAGCACTTTCCAAGGTTGGCTCATCAAGGCCACCATAGACAGATTCTTTTGTGGCCCAAATAGACATAGGCGAGCAAGCCATAATTTCATCAGCCCACCGCCGGGCGGCCTCCATTAATACATCCGGTGCCATAACCTCATTCACGAACCCCAACTTTTGACCTTCAGCCGCCGATACATGACGTCCGGTCAGCAACATGCCCATGGCTTGTTTCATGGGGATTTGTCTAGGCAAACGATGCATACCTCCCGCTAATGCCGCCAACCCCACACGTGGCTCCGGTAAAGCAAACAGAGCTTTTTCTGACGCCACAATCAAATCACACGCCAAGGCAATCTCAAACCCGCCCCCCATGGCTACCCCATTAACAGCAGCGATAACAGGTTTGTTCAAATCGTACCGCGCCGTCAGACCGGCAAACCCCTTCTCCGGCATACGCACTTCATTGCCTTCCGCTTGCCATTTAAGATCATTGCCAGCGCTAAAGGCTTTTTCTCCAGCCCCTGTAATGATCGCCACCCACAATTCAGAATCGGCAGCAAAATCATCAAATACTCTGGACAATTCCTCATTAGCAGGCGTGTGCAGAGCATTCATCCGCTCAGGACGGTTGATGGTGATAGTCAGTAAATGATCCTCTCTCTTTATGTCGCAAAACTCATACGCCATGGAGTTTCCTTTCCGCTCATTTTTCCGGTGTGATGGCCTCTAAATCACTCTTAAAACGCTTCCAATTTGCTACATAAACCTGTGCCGAAAGCGCCAAACCTTTTACCTCATCCTCAGACAGAGTGCGCACAACCCGGCCCGGCGACCCTATGACCATAGAATTATCCGGTATCTCTTTGCCCTCCGTAACCAACGCATGGGCTCCAATTAAGCAGTTTTCCCCAATGCGCGCACCATTCAGCACCGTTGAACCAATGCCGATAAGAGAATTATCGCCGATAGTACACCCATGGAGCATCACCTGATGACCAATGGTAACCCCCTCACCTATTGTAAGCGGAAAGCCGACATCCGTATGCAACACAGAGGCATCCTGCACGTTAGATCGCGCCCCTATGGTTATGGGGTCATTGTCACCCCGCAATACCGATCCAAACCAAACGCTGCTATCTTCTTTCATAATAACATGACCCAGAACCTGCGCATCAGGAGCTATCCAGTAAGCACCGCTCTCCGGCAAGGTGGGAGATTTATCTCCTAATCTATACACGGTCATGCGTTCCCCCTTATTCTTCTTCTGCCATTACCGGTAGGTCAAACTCCAAAATGGCCATCTGGAAGGCATAAGAAACCTCACCATCTTCATCATCCCGAAACATAGTGCCAATAAACTCGCCATTAATATAAACTTCCGCCGAGTCATCCTTAGCGCCGCGCCGAACAGATATACCCTCACACCCAAACAGATTCTGCATATAAGTCTGCACTCTCAAAATCTCATTATTATTCATCGCGCTTACCCGCCTCTTATTTTATTGCGCCGTATAGCCGCCATCGACCACCATCTCCGAGCCCGTCATAAAACGTGCTCCATCTCCCGCCAAAAAGACAACCGCCGAAGCAATATCATCCGGGACACCCAGATGACCAATAGGATGGCTCAACGACAACATCTCAATGACCTCATTAGCACTCCCCAAACCACCCTGCGTTCTGCCAGCCTCCACAGAGCGGTCAATTGCATCTCGTACCAGCGACGTATCCACAAAACCCGGATGAATAGAGTTCACACGAATACCAAACGGTGCGCCTTCCAAAGCCGCTACTTTAGTAAGCAACCGCACACCACCCTTAGCAGCATTATAATCTGCACCATTGCCCATACCTATCAACCCCATAATGGACGATATGTTGATAATAGAGCCACCACCTGTCTCTTTCGTTTCTCTTATTTTCATGGCACGAAAAGCATGTTTGCACCCCAGAAAGACGCTATCTAAATCAATGCCGATGACCCGTTGCCACTCATCTAACGCCAACTCATCAAGAGGCTTGCCGGTAGGTGCTACGCCCGCATTATTGACGACAATGTCCACCCTCCCAAACTGCTCCAGTGCCAAAGACATAACAGCCTCCCACGCCGGCTCATGGGTTACATCATGAGCGACAAATACCGCTTCAGCGCCTGTTTTACGGATTTGCCCGGCTTGTACCTCCCCCTCATCCACCAACACATCTGTCAATATAACCTGCGCACCTGCCGCCGCCAGCCCCCGTGCCGAGGCCGCCCCTAACCCACGCGCAGCCCCCGTTACCACTGCTACTTTATTATTGAACTCAGCGACCAAACCCCTGCCCCCGTTATATCTGCCAGTCTTCACAACAAATCATGTGATCCATTTCCTGTGCCGGTTCATGCTTCTCTCCCCGTTGGACTACCTTCGCCGGAACTCCCACAGCCGTACTGTGAGCCGGTGTATCTTCCAACACAACACTACCCGCACCGATGCGAGCGCATTCCCCTATCTCTATGTTACCCAAGATTTTAGCTCCCGCCGCAATCAATGACCCCCGACGCACCTTAGGATGCCTGTCGCCGGTTTGCTTGCCGGTTCCCCCCAAAGTCACGCCATGCAGCATGGACACCTCATCCTCTACCACCGCCGTTTCACCAATAACAAGGCCCGTTGCATGGTCAACCATGATGCCCCGACCAATCTGTGCAGCCGGATGAATATCAACAGCAAACACCTCTGAGATACGGTTTTGCAAATATAGTGCCATAGGGCGGCGGTCTTTTTGCCACAACCAATGAGCCACACGATAAGATTGTAGCGCATGGAACCCTTTAAAATAAATTATTGGCTCCAGATAGTTGGTGCACGCCGGGTCACGATTATAAACCGCTACAATATCCGCCCGGCAAGCAACGCCTATATCTGCATCTGCCGACATGGCCTCATCAAACACTTGCTGTAGCAGCGTAGCGCTAACTTCCTGATTGGCAAGTTTCTGCGCCAGATGACGACACAAAACATCGTCCAATCGAGAGTGGTTTAGGACAGCTGCCAGCAAAAAACTGGCAAGTGCCGGCTCTTCTTCGGTCAGTGCATGGGCATCCTGACGAACTCGAGTCCATACCGGATCCGTATCAGCAACAGAGCGAACATGCTGTGGCATTGTGATAGCCTCCTTATACCCTAAGTCCAGTATGCAGGCTATCTGGTTAACCACCCTTCTTCAACACTTATTTCCCTTATCTTATTTCTCTTGTAACATCTATTGTCAGATGGCGGCACGAAAGAGTACCCTGTTCTGGCTGTACACTTAATTTATACGCTCAGAATGGAGAACAGTGATGACAAACACCCCATCCTCTGCCACCGACCAGAAAAATAGCGTTGCCATCGTTACCGGGTCCGCAACAGGGTTGGGCGCAGCTGTGGCCCGACAATTGGCGGATCAGGGTCATCAGGTTGTCATCAATTACACCAAAAGCAAAGCAGAAGCGGAAGCCACTCTGCAAATCTGTCTGGATGCCGGCGTAGAGGCTATCGCGGTGCAAGCCAATGTAGCTGACGATGCCGACTGTCAGCGCCTCGCAGCTACCACCATGGAGAAATGGGGACGGATAGATATACTCGTCAACAATGCCGGCATCACCAAATTTGCCGATCATGACGATCTGGACGCTTTAACGGCAGATGATTTTCAAAGGCTGTATGCTGTTAATGTAATCGGCGTTTATCAGATGGTGCGCGCCTGTGCGCCTCACATGAAAGCTGCTGGGAACGGGTCGGTAGTTAATGTTTCCTCCATTGCAGGAGTGACTGGCATTGGCTCTTCTGTAGCCTATACCGCCTCAAAGGGAGCGCTGAACACCTTAACGCTATCCCTCGCCAGAGCACTGAGCCCGGAGATTAGAGTAAACGCCGTATGTCCGGGCTTTATCGGCACGCGCTGGTTCTCTGATACTTTGGGGGATGAGATTTTGGAGCAACTCAAGCAGCAGCAAGAAAAAACTACGCCTCTCGGTCGTGCAGGAACGCCGGAAGACATCGCCGGTTCTATCGTTTTTTTTGCCAGCAATGCCTCACGACATATCACCGGCGAGACGTTGCTGTGCGATGCAGGAATGCATTTAGGGTTCGCCTCTTTAAGTATGCGCTAGAGGACCATACATACATGACAGATATCCAAAACCTTAAAGCACAAGTCTGCGAAGCCATTGATGACATGGCCCCTATGTTGGTGGAGGCGAGTCATAATATTCATGCGCATCCTGAGTTAGCCTTTGAAGAACACTACGCCACTCAAACCTTAACGGCCCATGTAGAACACGCAGATTTACCCGTTACCCGCAATGTCTTTGGTCTTGAGACAGCATTTGCGTCCACCTTTGGATCAGAGCAAAAATCGGAAGTGGCTATTCTTTCAGAATATGATGCCCTGCCCGGGATTGGTCATGCCTGTGGTCATAACATTATTGCTACCAGCGGTCTGGGAGCAGCTCTTGGTCTTGCCCGCCTCGGTGATCACCTGCCCGGGCGAGTGCGTTATCTCGGCACACCGGCAGAAGAACGCGGCGGCGGCAAAGAAATTATGGCCCGCCATGGAGCCTTTGACAGCCTTGATGCCGCCATGATGGTGCATCCGTCTGGTCTGGACCTTGTCACAATGCCCTGCCTGTGTGTGTCAGAAGTTCATATCGCCTATCACGGCAAAAGTGCTCATGCCTCGGCCATGCCCCAAGCCGGACGCAACGCTCTTGATGCCCTCGTGACTGCCTATCAATCCATTGCTCAGTTGCGTCAACATATACGTCCTACCGAGCGCATCCACGGCATTATTACCGAGGGAGGGGCGGCTCCCAATATTGTGCCAGACCGCACTGCCGGTGTTTTTTATGTGCGAGCCTCCAAAGCCACTGCCCTTGCCGACCTCAAAGTGCGGGTGCAAGACTGTTTTGAGGCCGGTGCGCTGGCAACCGGATGCGAGGCAGATATTACCTGGGCACAAGTGGATTATTTAGATCTCAAGACCAGTTGGCCTATTGCAAACGCCTATGAAACCAACGCACG
>JBAJNM010000042.1 GCA_036881865.1 Parvularculales bacterium
AGGGTTGCAGCGCGGTTTCTGGGGAGTTATTCATTAAGGGTTGATTTTGTGGATCACTTTCGGGGCGCGGGTGAAGAGTTTGATTATAACTGGGAGGAACGCTGGATTCGCGATGAAGGATTCAGCAAAATTGTGCCGGAGGCCATTAAGGGCGTTCTGGAAAAAACGGGCGTTAAGGGAGAAGATATTGATATTTTCATTTTGCCGTGCCTGTTTCCACGGCTTGGTGAAAAACTCTCGACTTCCTGCGGTATTAAGCCTGAAAGCGTACGTGATACATTAAGTGTAACATTGGGTGAGATGGGGTGCGCTCATGGTCTTGCGATGCTGGTCCATGCGCTTCAGGAGGCCAAACCCGGGCAGAAAATATTGCTCACCCAATTTGGCGGCGGATGCGATGCCCTCCTGTTTGAAACGACCGAACATCTGCCGGCCGCTACTGCCAACAGACGCGGTATCACAGGTGCTCTGGAGAGCGGTGTGGAAGAGACAAATTATCTGAAGTTCCTAACGTTCAATGATCTGATTGAATGGGAGAGGGGCATGCGCGGCGAGCAGGACAAAAAAACGGCCCTGACGACTCTTTACCGCAATGACGATATGATTATGGGTCTGGTCGGTGGTCGTTGTAAGGAGACGGGCGTTGTGCAGTTTCCCCGAACGCGGATTTCCGTCAATCCCAATAATAATACGGTAGATACGCAAGAGCCTTATAAGTTCGCCGAGCGCAAGGCGAGTGTTTTATCATGGTCGGCGGATTATTTATCTTTCTCTCTTTCTCCGCCTAACCATTACGGCATGGTGGTCTTTGATGAAGGGGGCCGGATTATGATGGATTTCACCGATGTTGCACCGGGGGAGGTGGATTCGGGCATGCCGGTGCGGCTGGTGTTCAGAATTAAGGACTTTGACAAGCAGCGCGGATTTCGGCGTTATTTCTGGAAGGCCGTGCCTGTAAGAAAGTGAGGGAAAATATAGGCTGGTTTAGGTGTACTAAGTGCAAATACATCTCAGATCTATGTCCCAAAAACACCCGGCCCGCCCACATGAAGGAGCATATCAATGCTGCATGATCTTGACGATGTGACCATGAACACCGCTTCTGCCGATGACATGAAAACCATCGTGGAGTTTTCAAGGGCAGAAGGCTGGAATCCCGGAAAGGACGATGCGATTATATTCAGGGCAACGGACCCTAAAGGTTTCTACGTGGCGAAGCATAAAGGTGAAGTTATCGCCTCTATTTCTGTCGTTAATCACAATGACACTTTTGCCTATATGGGCTTTTATATCTGCCGGCCTGATTACCGGGGGAAGGGCATCGGGATGGCGCTCTGGAACCATGCAATCAAGTGGGCCGGCACACGTGACATCGGCCTGGACGGTGTCCGGGAACAGGAGGCCAATTACGTCAAAAGCGGTTTTGTGAAGGTCATGGATAGCTGCCGTTATGAAGGCCAACTTGCGGGGCGGGGCCATCCTGATATTCGTCTTGCCGGTGACGATGACATAGATGATCTGATAGAAATGGATGCCGCTGCGAATGGTGTCCGGCGGTCAGTTTTTGTTCAGGTGTGGACGGCCTCGACGCCGGACCGTAAAACCGTAATGTTTGATGATGGATCAGGCTTTGCCACAATCCGCGCCTGTCAAAATGGGGTTAAGATCGGCCCGGTGATTTGTGATGATGTCAATAAGGCCATGATGCTGGTGGAGGCGTGCCTTGATTTGATGCCGTCAGATCCGGTGATTATAGATGTGCCCGAAGAGAATACGGCGATGATAAAGACCCTGACCGGTAAAGGTTTCAGTGAAACTTTTGTGGCCGCCCGGATGTATCGCGGCAAGGTACCACAAATTTCTCCCCGTCTTCACGCCATAGCGGGTATGGAACTGGGGTAAGGAAAGGGGCTCATAGGTCATAGCGCTCAATCAGCCTAAACCCCCGCTATGCCAGGAGTTACAGGAATCTCACAAGGCTTCAAATGATTGTTACAAGGCCTTCAAAGAATTGACTGAAATAGCGTTTAATGGAACTATCGCCGGATAGACGAATCTTCCTGATAGGAGCATCTACGGTGATGCCGGAAGTCAAAATGAAACATTTTGTACTTATAGCAGCGTTATTATTTTCTTTGTCTCTTACCGCTTGTGGCGGTGGAAAAGGCAACCCTTTCTATAAAAGACAACTCAACGCCGGAAAACCCGTATGTGAAGAGGTTGAGTTTGTACTCTTCAAGATGCGGGGCGGCATAAATACTCCGGTCGGGGAAGAATATCCTGCCAAAGCGGAAAATGTAAGATGGGGTGCCGCCGGCATTATGTTTTTTCCGCTTTGGTTGAGTCTGAACCTGATTGAAACCGCAACCGGAACCGGAGAGATTGCGCTACCTTCTACCTATGGAAAGCGTGGTCGTATAAAGGATCGCTTAATAAAAGAGCAGGATTGCGATTTCTGATTGATCTGATTGAGTAGTCATGGTGAGGCCGGAGGCGGAGATTTTTGCCTGTTTTGTGCTCTAATCAGCCATAACAAAGCCAACTTAAGTGCATAACTCCCAAAAAATCAGACAAAAACGTGTTCAAAAAACCTTGTCATGTGAGTGAGGGGAGCAGTATTATTGAGTCTGGATTCCGGCATAATTCTGGCAGGAGATAAAAAATGGCATCAGGAATTAAAGACAAAGTCGCCATTCTGGGGATGGGATGTAGCAAGTTCGGTGAGCGCTGGGAGTCAGGCCCCGAAGAGTTAATGGTAGAAGCCTATCTGGAAGCAATGAAGGATGCAGGCATTGAAACCTCCCAGCTGGATGCCGCCTGGTTTTCAACCCATGTCGACGAAGTGGGGACGGGTAAGGGAGGAACGCCTCTTTCCGTTGCACTTCGGTTGCCGAATATTGCCGTTACACGGGTAGAGAATTTCTGCGCGAGCGGTTCCGAGGCGTTTCGGGGAGCGGTCTATGCGGTTGCCGCCGATGCGGCAGATATCGCACTGGCCGTAGGCGTCGAGAAATTAAAAGATACGGGATACGGCGGCCTGCCGACGGGCAGCATGGGAACCCTCTCGCCGCAATGGTCTCCGTCAGGGTCGGCTCCGGGCAATTTTGCCCAGTTGGCTTCAGCCTACCGGGCCAAACATGGCGTTGGCAAAGAAGATCTGAAACAGGCCATCGCTCATGTCTCCGTCAAGAGCCATGCCAATGGTGCCAAAAATAAAAAAGCCCATTTGCAAAAAGCAGTAAGCGAAGAACAGGTCATGAATGCACCCATGATTGCAGAGCCTCTCGGGTTATTTGATTGTTGTGGCGTTTCCGATGGGGCGGCAGCAGCCATCGTGACAACACCGGAGATTGCAAAGACGCTTGGCAAGACGGATGTCATCACCGTAAAAGCATTGCAGCTGGCCTTGTCCAATGGTCTGGAGTCTCAACATAATTCGTGGGACGGTAGTTATTTCCATACGGCGCGTATTGCTGCCAAGAAAGCGTACGCCGAGGCGGGAATTGAAAAGCCGCGCGAAGAAGTCAGCATGATGGAAGTGCATGACTGTTTTTCCATAACGGAACTGGTCACCATGGAGGATTTGTTCATCTCTCCTGAAGGCGGGGCCATTAAAGACGTCATGGATGGTTTTTACGATGCCGATGGCGAGGTACCGTGTCAGATTGATGGCGGGCTAAAATGTTTTGGTCATCCCATCGGAGCATCCGGTCTGCGTATGTTGTATGAAATGTATCTACAACTGCAGGGACGGGCCGGAGAGCGGCAATTATCAGACCCCAAAATTGGTTTGACGCATAATCTGGGGGGTGCTCCGTCTCAGAATGTATGCTCCGTGGCCATCATCGGTGCTCATAACGCTTGATCAGACATCAGCCCGAACGGCTTGACCGGCGTTTAATCCCGGCCGTTTTACTTCTCAGGAATATATTCCTAGCGGGAGTGAGGGGGTGCGGATGAGATTTATCCTGATTTCATCTTTGGTATTGTTTTTCTCCGCAGGCGTAGCCTCAGCCTGTGATTATGAGAAAGCGCAACAGGCTTACGCTTTTGGTAATTATAAAAAGGCGGTTACCGAACTGCAGTGTCTGGCTGAAAAGGGGCATACAAAAGCCCAGCATTACCTTGGGGAGATGTATTATTATGGCGAGGGCGTAACGGCCGATAATAAAACTGCAGCAGAGTGGTTTTCCAAGGCTGCGGATCAGGGATATGCCGAGGCTCAGGCCTTTCTTGGTGCCATGTATCAAAAAGGAAAAGGCGTAGAGCGTAGCAATACCGAAGCGGCTAAATGGCATCGCCTTGCGGCCGATCAGGGCAATGTTGTCGGACAATTCAATCTCGGATGGATGTATGAATTCGGAGAAGGTGTCTCACAGGATTATGATGAGGCAGCACGATTATACCGGCTTGCGGCTTATCAGGGCGACGGAGATGCACAAAACAACCTTGGAAGGCTTTATTATCATGGCCGCGGTGTTCAGCAGGATTATGTGAAGGCGTATATGTGGGCTTATCTTGCTTACCGGAATGCATTTGATGGAGAAGCCAAAGACAAAGCCACCAGAGGTCTGGATCTTTCTGAAAAATATCTTTCTCCGTCGGAAATATCTCAGGCCCAAACTATGGCAAAGCGGTGCTTTAGAACCAAATATGCGGGGGGTTGATTGTCCTGACGTGTGGAATTTCTAATCCCGGCCGTTTTGCTTCTCAAGAATACGTTTGTAGCGGGAGTAGCGGGGTTGATCTATGGCCACTTTGGTTTCCGTTGTGCGTTGGAGGTGCTCTATCAGCCCGGGCGTTTCCATTGTCAGGCGCCCGTCCGCAATGCGTTGGCATAGTTCCTTGTTAAGAGATAAAAGATCGCCATCCATATTGAGTAGCGCTTTAAGGCGGGCGAGTTCCTGCTCGTCCCCCTGAGGGGCGAGGCTGAGTTCCCGCTCAACGATGGCTAACACATTGGCGGCGACAAGAGCATGAAAGGCTTTTTGGCCGGAAAGCGCAGGCGCTGCGTCAGACCGTAGAAAGGTTTGAACGGCGTTGACCAGTTCGATGAGAGAAGGTTGGTCTTGCATTGATTATTCTCGTTTATTGCTCCGTCAGGAGTGCTAGAAGGTCAAGTTCCGTTTCCGAGGCCCGCCGTCCGCTGGCGGCCCGCTCAACGGATGTATCGCGTCCGCTTTTGAATGTTTCAACCATGATAAGGCACATAATACCCCATTTGAGAGTGCCCAGAACTTCCCAGAAATGCATGCGCTCCCTATCTACCCTTTGGCCGCTTTCTGACTCATAGCCGTCAATAAAATCTTCGCGCATTCCAAAGCCGCCAACCGGTGCATCAATATGACCAAAGCGCCATGAATTCACACAAATCCAGCCCATATCCTCCATAGGGTCTCCCCGGTGAGCCAACTCCCAATCTAAAACGGCTTGCAGGCCATCATCGGGAGATACAATAAAGTTGCCATTGCGAAAATCACCATGGACAAGACATGCTTCAGGGTCCGGTGATGGTTTGTGTTGCCGTAACCATGAAATCGCCAATTCAAATACGGGGTGAGGATGGCCATGATGATGGTAGACGGTTTCGTAGCGCTCAATTTCGCTATCGGCAAGAGACAGGCGTAAGGGCGGATTATCATGTTCAAGCGGTATGGCGTGTATTTTGGCAAGCACGGTTCCGCATTGACGCGCCAGTTGAGAGCGGATGTTATCGAAATCTTTATCACGGAGGATTTTCCGTGCGATGGTTTCACCTTCCATATATTCCATAACGAATCCATTCCCTAAACCGTCACTCTCCTGAAGCACAAACTGTACGGCAGGGACGGGCACACCGGCCTGATGAGCGTCGCCGAGGAGTTTGGCTTCGGCCGCCATGCTCAAATTGACGGACTCTTCCGGCAGGGTCTCCCCACCGATATCTCGGCGCAAGACCTGAGGAATAGTCTGCGTTGGAGTCACGGCATTAAAAACCCAGCTTTCTTTGCTGGCACCACCGGAAAGCCGCCGCACATTATCAAGGTGCAGAGCATCAGGAACCTGCCGGATCAGGGCAGAAAACAGTGCGTCCTCAAACTCGGGTTTATCCATTGCTCAGATCATCTTCAGGATAGGAGTTCACAAAAGTAAAACTATTGTTACTTCTAAAACGGCCATTTTGTATCCTCTTAATTGACTGAAATAGCATTTGATGGTACATCATCTGGGGGATGCTGAAGTTAAAGGGCATATAACTTGATTCCAACCACCAAGGATATCTAACAATGAACAAAATTCTAACAACACTTTCAATTATTGCAGTAATGACTTTTGGAACTGCAACGTTAGCCAATGCGGGCGATACATGGAACTGCTTTATCGGTAGTGCCGAATGTGCCTCTGATTTAGGGAGTGACACCACCTACTACGAGCTGCTTGGGAAAACAGAATAATTAAATTCCCATGCGTGTGGTTGCGGCGGTGAGTAAAACACCGGCGTGACCCCGCGCAAATTAAAAAAAGGGCTATGACATTTTGTGTAACTCAATCTAGGCAGAGTTTTGTAGTCCATGACCAAACAATCTCTTTCAATGCCGCCGGAAGCCTCTGAAGGCAAATCTTCTTCCGGACGTGGTTTTTTTTCACGGGTACGACGGTGGTTTTTAACGGGCGTTGTTGTTGCGGCTCCCGTATTCATTACAATTTATATTACCATCTGGGTTATTGAACTGGTCGATGATGCTGTGGATAGGATGATTCCTGTCGCTTACCATCCGGAACAATTTTTACAGTTCTCCGTCCCCGGTCTGGGTGTTGTAATCGCTTTGGTACTCCTGACGCTATTGGGGGCGTTAACGGCTAATATTTTTGGCCGGGGACTTATTCGCTACGGGGAATCTCTGGTTGGACGCATGCCGATCGTGCGCACGGTTTATAATGCAAGCAAGCAAATTCTGGAAACGGTCATCAACCAGAGAGGCGACTCTTTTAGTAGCGTAGGATTGATTGAATATCCACGCAAAGATCTTTATGCACTTGTGTTTGTGACCTCGGAGACCACAGGTGAGGTGCAGGAAAAAACGGGACAAAAGATGGTAAGCGTCTTTTTACCCACAACGCCTAATCCTACATCCGGCTATTTGTTGTTTGTGCCGACGCAGGACATCATGATTTTGGATATGAACGTTGAAGAGGCCGCTAAAATGGTTGTATCGGCAGGGCTTGTGACACCGGGTATGACCGAGGAGGATGTGCAGAAAATATTACCTCCCAAAGCCTCATGATGGGGGTTAACCGGAACGCAAATAGCGAATGGCGTCGTCACGCTCAAAAAGATAGAGCAAGGTGCGCAATGCCTCACCCTGGGAGCCTTCAAGGGCCGGATTATCTTCTATAGCAGCGGTAGCATCCTCATAAGCCTCCTGAAGCAGAGTGCCATGATGAGAGAGCAGGGCCAGACGAAACGCCGGAAGGCCGCTTTGCCGAACCCCCAGTGCTTCTCCGGCGCCACGCAGGAGTAAATCTTCTTCGGCAATCCGGAAACCATCCTCCGTTTCACGCAAAATAGCTAATCGCCGGCGCGCCGTGTCACTTAAAGGGGGAGCGTATAGCAATAGACAAGATGATGGCGTATCTCCCCGTCCAACCCGTCCCCGTAACTGATGACATTGGGCAAGGCCATACATTTCGGCATTTTCAATAACCATGATGGTGGCCTCCGGAACGTCCACGCCCACCTCCACAACGGTAGTGGCCACAAGAAGGCGAATGCGTCCCTCTTTGAAGTCTGCCATGACGGCATCTTTTTCGCCCGCTTTCATACGTCCATGGACCAACCCGACTTGCTCTTCGCCAAACAGTTGAGTCAGCATTTCATGGCGCTCCGTGGCGGCGGTTATGTCCGCTTCGTCACTTTCTTCCACAACAGGACAAACCCAATAGGCGCGGGCATTGTTTTTGAGCGCCGTAGCCAGTTTTTCGGTGATGTCGGGAAGGCGTTCAAAAGGCACGGCGCGGGTGACAATGGACTGCCGCCCCGGGGGCTTTTCCATGAGCCGCGATATATCCATGTGGCCGTAAGTGGTAAGGGTCAGGGTGCGGGGAATGGGAGTTGCCGTCATGATCAGCACATCGGCACTACCGCCACCCTTGGCGGAGAGTTCCATACGCTGATGCACACCAAAGCGGTGCTGTTCGTCTACCACAATAAGGTCCAGCTTATGAAAGGTGACGTCTTTTTGGAACAGCGCATGAGTGCCCACCAGAAGTGCAATATCGCCACATTCCAGATCATCTAAAAGAGCACGGCGGGCGGCTCCTTTGTCATTACTCGTTAAAAGTTCTATGCGCACACCACATGCTTCGCAAAGGGGAGAAAGGGTTGACAGATGCTGACGGGCCAGAAGTTCCGTCGGAGCCATAAGGGCCGCCTGAGAACCTCCCTCAACGGCGGTCAACATGGCCATGAGGGCCACAATGGTCTTGCCGCTTCCGACATCTCCCTGTAGCAGCCGTAACATACGTACCGGCGCTGCCATATCGGCTTCGATTTCCTTAATGGCCTGCTGCTGGGCCGCTGTGAGTTTGTAAGGCAATCCGGCTAAAACCTTGTCACGCAAATGCCTGTCGCCCTCCATGGCACGGCCCGGTAGTCGCCGCATCCGTTTTCTGACAAGAATCAGAGCGAGCTGGTTGGCGAGTAATTCGTCATAAGCCAGCCGCATCCGCGCCGGACTTAATGGGTCCAGCGCCTCATTACTATCAGGCGCATGAGCTGTCAGAAGAGAGGTTTGCCAATCCGGCCAATCGTGTTGTTGCATACGTTCTGGCGTCAACCATTCGGATAATTTCGGCGCACGTTCAAGGGCCGACCGCATAATGCGCCTTAAGGGTTTAGGAGTGAGATCCGTTGTAAGGGGATAAACAGGTTCCGTAGCTGCCATGTCCCCAAAGTCATCCGGCGTCAGAATATGATCAGGATGGCTCATCTGGGGAGCGTCACGGTAATACTCAAGGCGGCCACTGATAAAACGGTTTTCGCCTTCCGGCAGGACCTCCTTGAGATAACGCACATTGGCGCGAAAAAACGTAAGATTTATTGTTTCTCCCGCCATATCGCTGCACGATACCCGGTAGGGTAGGCGTTTAGTGGGCGGCGGAATATGACGTTCGACCAGCACCTCCAGCGTTATAATGCTACCATCCTCCGCACTGTCGAGGGAGGCACGGGGTGTACGGTCAACAAAGCCGGAAGGTAAATGCCAGCATAAATCCACAACCCGCTCGCCCGCCAGTTTGGCAAGAAGGGGAGCAAGGCGGGAGCCGACGCCGGGCAGGGTTTTTACATCGGCAAACAGGGGAAATAGGATATCCGGTCGCATAACACTAGGCTGTTTCTGGGTTCATTTCACTCATCATACTTTGTGAGTATAAAGGAAGGTATAGTGTTTTTTCAGGAGGGTAACAGGCCATGACACCGGAGCACCGGCGCGCCAGACTTCATTATCGTGCCCGTCGCCGGGGAACCCGTGAGATGGATATGATCCTGGCTCATTTTGCCGACCGCTATCTGGCGGGTTTCGGTGAGGATGAACTGGCCATGTTCGAGGAGATTCTGGAGATACCGGAACGTGACCTCTATGACTGGCTTGTGCATTGTCATCCGGTGCCGGAGTCTTATTGCTCCCCGGTGATGACATTATTGCTTGATATGGATAGCCTGCCGGCCTCTTTGACGTCCTCTGCGTCTGCGTTTGATGAACACTCTCGCTGACACCGCAGGCCCCCTTGTGCTTTCGGAAGCACCGGAGGGCATGGATGCCCTCGTGCTGGCTGATCTGGCACGTCTGACGGACCGCACTCTTGTTCACATTGCCAGAGATGAACCGCGTGCGGCGGCTATGGCGGAGGCGCTTTGTTTTTTCAATCCCGATCTTAAAATCTGGCGTTTTCCGGCGTGGGATTGCCTGCCCTATGACCGCATATCACCCCGCTCCGATATTCTCGGGCGGCGTATGGCTACTCTTCATGATCTGGCTTCCGGCCTGCTGGCAAATCATGAAAGCGCGGTTTTGTTAACCACGATGAATGCCGTCATGCAGCGGTTGCCGCCGCGTTCGGTGGTAACAGGGGCCAGTTGGTCGGCGCGCATCGGCAATCAGATTGATAGTGAACTGTTGACGCAGTTTCTTGATGCCAACGGATATATCCGCACCGACACGGTTCGCGAAGCCGGTGATTTTGCCATACGGGGAGGGGTGATTGATTTATATCCGCCCGGGGCCGATTGGCCGGTGCGTCTGGACCTGTTCGGCTCTACGCTGGATAGTTTGCGCCGTTTTGACCCGGGCACCCAGCGCAGTACGGAGCAGATCAGCGAAATACGCCTTTTACCCGTCAACGAAGTCCTGTTGAGCAGGCAGGCCGTAAGCCGGTTTCGGACGGGATACGTTACCGCCTTTGGCGCCGTAACCCGGGAAGACCCTCTTTATCATGCGGTCAGTGAAATGCGGCGTTATCCGGGTATGGAACATTGGCTGCCACTGTTTTATGAGCAGATAGAGACTCTGTTTGATTATATTCCCGAATACAGTTTGATTTCTCTGGATTATCTCGCCCAGGAGGCGGCCCGCGCCCGTTGGGATATGATCGCCGACCATTATGAGGCCCGCCGCGAAGGAGAAGGAGCCAGAAGTCTCAAGACACCGGCCTATAAGGCTCTCCCGCCGGAGCGTCTGTTTTTAAAGCCGGAGGAATGGGAACAGAGATTGGAAGGGTTTCCGACCCGCTTTTTTAATGCTTTTGCGGCATCCGATGGTATGCCCGGAGAAGAGGGTGGAACAATCGCCGGGAGTGGCGGAGGCGCCCGGACCATCAGCATGGGAGGTCGGGCAGGGCGCTCGTTCGCAGCCGAAAGGGCACAGAAAAACACCAATGTTTTTAATGCACTAACAGATTACATTAAAACCTTACATGAGGGCGGTAAGCGGGTCGTGATCGCCGTCTGGAGCCTTGGGGCACGCGAGCGGTTCATGGCCGTTTTGGAAGACCATGGAGTATCTGACGTAAGAGCCGCCGAATCGTGGCCGGATGTTCTCGAGGCCCCGAAAAACACCATATCCTGCATCGTGCTGGGCCTTGAGGCAGGTTTTGAAACGCCGGACACCGCCGTATTGAGCGAGCAGGACATTCTGGGCGACAGGTTCGTCCGCAAAACAAAATCCTCCCGTCAGGGACGCGATGTCATCGAGGAATGGAGCCAGCTCTCTCAGGGTGAACTGGTCGTTCATAATGACCATGGCATTGGCCGGTTTGAAGGATTGCACACCATTGAGGTTTCCGGTGCGCCTCATGATTGCCTGCTGATTATCTACCGCGAGGGTGACCGCCTTTATCTGCCGGTTGAGAACATAGACCTCATATCCCGTTATGGCTCTGCGGGTGATGATACGTTGCTGGATCGTCTGGGAGGTGTGGGCTGGCAGGCACGTACGGCACGCCTTAAGAAACATCTGCTTGAAATGGCCGAAGAGTTAATGAAAGTGGCCGCCGCGCGTTCTCTTCAGCATGCGCCGGTTCTGGAAAAAGACCATGGGGGCTATGAAGAGTTTTGCGCGCGCTTTCCCTTTGAAGAAACCGAAGATCAGTTGCGTTCCATGGAGCAAACGCTGGAGGATATGCGCTCCGGCCGCCCTATGGACCGTCTGGTGTGCGGGGATGTGGGCTTCGGAAAAACGGAAGTCGCACTGCGGGCGGCTTTTGTCGCCGCCATGAGCGGGGGACAGGTCGCGATCATTACACCGACGACCTTGCTGTGCCGTCAGCACTACCAGACATTCGTCGAGCGGTTTCAGGGCTTTCCTTTTGAAATACGCCAACTGTCCCGTCTGGTGCCGCTTCAGGAAAGAACCCGCACTCAGGAGGATATGGCGAAAGGCACCGTGGATATTATTATCGGAACCCATGCACTCCTGAGTAAAAAGTGCAAATTCCGTTCCTTACATCTTTTGGTGATTGATGAGGAGCAGCATTTTGGCGTGCGCCACAAGGAGCAATTAAAAAACCTGCGCGCCAATGTGCACGTATTGACCCTAACCGCCACACCCTTGCCGCGTACCCTTCAGTTGGCGCTATCCGGCGTGCGCGACATGTCTCTGATTAGCAAGCCGCCCGTTGACAGATTATCTGTGCGCAGTTTTATAGCGCCGTTTGATCCGGTAACCATCCGCGAGGTTTTATTGCGGGAACATTACCGCGGCGGGCAGAGTTTTTATGTTTGCCCCCGCATTCGTGACCTCGCCGATGTAGAGAAATTCATCACGGAAAACATACCCGAGGTCAAGGTGGCCCTCACCCACGGGCAGATGACCCCTGCCATGCTGGAAGACAGGGTGACCGCTTTTTATGAAGGGCGGTGCGATGTTTTATTGTCCACCAATATTATTGAATCAGGGCTGGATATCCCCACGGCGAACACGTTAATTGTGCACCGCGCCGATTTATTCGGCCTTGGCCAGTTGCATCAGTTACGCGGACGGGTAGGGCGCTCTAAATTAAGAGCCTATGCCTATTTCATGGCCCCCGTAGAGGCTTTGATGTCGGCCAATGCGGAAAAAAGATTGCAGGCCCTGCAGAGGTTTGACTCTCTGGGGGCAGGATTTAATTTGGCCTCCCATGATCTTGATATTCGGGGCGCCGGTAATCTTCTGGGTGATGCGCAGTCCGGCCATATACGCGAGGTGGGTGTTGAACTCTATCAGGAAATGCTGGAACAGGCCATTGCCTCACTGCAGGAAGGCGGGGAACTCTCCGCAGAAGAACCATGGTCGCCTCAGATCAATATTGGCGTTTCCGTTTTAATTCCCGAACAATACATTCCCGATTTGAACAGCCGCATGACATTGTACCGGCGGCTAGTGCGCCTGGAGAGCCTTGAAGAACTGGAACAGTTTGAAATTGAGATGATTGACCGCTTCGGCCTGCTTCCCGAAGAAACGCAACATTTGTTGAAAATCATCACCCTTAAACTGATCTGCCGTCAGGGAGGCATTGATAAGATTGATGCCGGACCCAAAGGAGTCGTCATCGGTTTTCATAATGACTCTTACGCCAACCCCGCCGGCCTTGTCGCATGGCTTTCTCAGGCAGGGGAGGGCGCTAAATTACGCGCCGACCATAGGCTGATTATCCCCGGCAAATGGGAAACTCCGGAAGAGCGCTTTACGGCCATTCGTGAAATAGCGGAAAACTTATCGTCAATAGCCCGCGCTGCGTGAGGTGAGTACAATTTTAATGACAGCTCGTTTGAGAACGACTGTATGATGGTTAAATACAATGCTCACCAACCAAAGGATGAATGAATGATTATCTATATACTGACCAATGAAGCCATGCCCGGCCTTGTTAAAATAGGAGTTACTGGTGATGATAGACTTGAGGATCGGATTAGAGAACTTGACACCACAGCTCTGCCGCTTCCGTTTGAGTGCTTTTATGCTGTTAAGGTTGGAGATGAAGTAGACTCAATAGAAAAGAGAGTACATCGGGGGCTTGATGATTCTCGCGTAAGGGACAAACGTGAGTTCTTCAGAATATCTCCTGACCAAGCTAAATCATTACTCAGCATTGCCGAAGCTATGGGAGGAGTTAATGTCACTCCTCGTGAGGCCATTGTGCAAGATTCCAAAGACACTCAAGCGATAGAAGAAGCTCGTAAAAAACGAGGACGATTTAACTTCGGCATGTTAGGCATCGACCCAGAAACGAAACTTCAATTTAAAAAAGACAAGACCATTGAGTGTGAAGTGGTAAATGAAACCCAAATTAATTTTCGTGGTGAAGAAATGTCTTTGTCAGCAGCAGCGTTAATTGTCGTTCAGGAAATGGGCTATGAATGGGATACTGTTCAAGGTGCAGCATATTGGTGCTACCACGGCAAAACGCTGAACGATCTACGACTAGAGCAGGAAGAATAGAGACTTTTCAACAAGAAGTAGTGGTTATCAGGTTTGTTTGATTATTCAACTTCACGATCAATTTTATGACCATGGATTTTGGCTTTTTCAATAAACCTCTCTATGTTATCTACATCCCAATTTCTGTTAACAGCAATGGTTGAATCAGATAGTTTAATTATTTCTTCTGGTTTCAAAAAATGACGACGCCTTTCTCTTAAGCGAATTTCATTTGCCTTTTCAAGCGTTGAAAAAACACCTTTAGATCCTTGTGTCCTTTGAGGAAAATCTTGTTCTAATTCAGAAAAGGATATTTTTTCTTTGTTTTGAACATGCTGTTTTATCACCGCCAAAACTAATTTTCCTTTATTAAGACTTTTGCCATTATATGTATATTTTGTTGTATCTCTTGATGATGTGGATTTCTTAAAATAAGTATCGGTTGTTACGTATATGCTTCCGTCTTCGCCTTTAAATCTTTCCACGATTAAAGCGGCTATCAGCGCATTTGAATCTGTTTTATAACCTTTTGAAATTTTATCTGCTAATTGGGCATTAATTGACGTTCCAACTAGGATGCCAATCCATTTGAGGTTAGAATCTAATATATCTGGATACTGTTGAAGAATTTGTTCTTTTTTTGATAGATAATCTTCTAATTGCGTCAAATGACGTTCCTCTAATTCTCCCAATTTGAGTTCTACAACACCAATATATTCAGCGGAGTATGTAATCAGTATGTCTATGCGACCATCTGTATCCTTGCTAGGTCGCCCGTCTTTTAAGGTGAGTTCTTCCTGAATTATGTTTATATCTGAAAAATCATCATCATCCAATGCCAGCACATCTTCATTTTCAACTAAATATGCTTCCATAGATAATTCTCGCTTGAAAGGCATGGGCGATAGTTTCACCTCGTTCGCAGTCAAATGTTTAAGTATTCTCACCCTTTACCTCTGTGTTTTAACTTTTAAAATATATACACTGCTTGAAGAAAGATTAATTTAACACATGCCCTTTAATCCTATCGACATAGATCGCTACGCTCTTTTCCATCTATCTGGAAACTATGATGAATTTCGGCGTGATCTTAACAAGACACATCACTACTTATTTCTACCTGATGGTAAGAGGTTTTTCGTTTATGAAAATTACCTAGTCAACGCCCATTTGGAGTTAGTGATATTGAATAATCAAATAGCTCGCTCCCAAGAATCTAATCATGCATTAGATGTTCGACTTAATTCTATTTTTGGTAGTTATGATGAAAATCAATCAAAAATTAGTCGGATAAAGTCAAATGATTTCTCCCGCATTGAAAGATTTGATCTAGAAGAAAGAAGTATGCTTAGTTTTCCAGGTACTATGGGCATGTTAAGTGAATATGCAGGGAAAGTCATGTTTGGATCGGCAACAATTTTTCTTTGGTCAATTCTTGAAAAAACACTTGAGACTACGGGCCAAGCACTTCTTCCCTGGAAAGATGATAAGCCGGAGAAAGGTGATGAACTTAAAATTTATCTTAGAAACAACTCATCACAACCTAAAGTGGATAGGCTTATAGACTTTATATACAAAAAAACAAACAGTAAAAGCCTGTCGGATTGCAAAAGGCGTCTACGTGATTTCAGGATAACAAGAAATGATTTGTCTCATAAATTTAATGATATAACCATCTCAGAAAGCGAGCTAAAGTCTTATTTTTCAAATGTGAGAGAGGTTTTTGAAGTTCTTGATGATGATGAAAAAATATTTAACAATTTTGCTCCCCCACTCATTCTTTAACGCATCAACCTAATCTCTAGATTGGTTATTACTTTAGGGGTTTATATATTTAAGTCACAATTTGCGTAAAAAACCCTGTTTTTAGACATTTTTTGCCGATCTAAATTATTGAGGAGCGAACATGATTAAACTCAAAAAAAACACCATCACTGCTTCGCAGAAGCCCTGATGGCGCTTACTGCTATCGGGTGTTCTTTGCGGTCTGTTTTTACTGACTGAATTTCACACCCCTCTTCAAGCACAAGACAATGTGTTACTTGACGAGGGTTTTTGGAAAACAGCCACGATGGCGGATGTGGAAGCGGCTCTTGAAGGCGGGGCCGACATGGAGGCCCGTGATAAGGATGGGCAAACACCCCTGCATTATGCGGCTACCGCTAGTACACCGGCAGTGGTGGAAGTGCTACTGGACAATGGTGCCGATATAGAGTCCCGCAACGGGCTTGGAAGAACACCCTTGTATTGGGCAGGAGCGTGGTCGTCAACAGAGATGGTGCAACTGCTACTGGACCATGGAGCGGATATTACGTCCCGTGATGGGCATGGTTCAACACCCTTGCATTGGGCGGCAGGGTTTAATGGTTCAGCCGTGGTGAAACTGCTTCTGAATCACGGTGCTTATATAAACGCCCGCAATAAGGATGGCTTTACGCCCCTACATCTGGCCGCGAAGTGGAACAAATCACCTGAGGTGGTGGAAGTGTTACTGGACCATGGAGCCGACCCGCAAACGAGAAACAAATTTGAAAATACGCCTTTTGATCTTATTCAGGAGAATTGGGCGCTCAAGGGTACAAAAGCCTACTGGCGGCTCAACAAAACGCAATACCGTTAGAATCTGTGGTTTTTAGTTGGACAATGGTAAAAAAAGAACATATCTAACTATTGGTATCTATTGAAAATTTTTTTATAGATAAATTTAAGATGTATTAGTAAAATCGGCTGAATCAGGGTCTTAAAAGATATAAGACTTAATTCTTGGATGTTTTTGTTAGCATGACTAGAGAAAGACGAAGGGCAATATGATCTTATCATCATTTTTATCTCAGGGTGTTTTGCAAACGCTCATTGGTGTTGAGCATGCCTATATGGGCGCGTGCCCGGCAGGGTTTGTTCACTCCCCGATTGCAGAGCTTTTTGGTCGAGCCGGAGTATCCGGAGATATCGTATTGAGCGTCGGTGCGGTTGCCG
>JBAJNM010000043.1 GCA_036881865.1 Parvularculales bacterium
TGCCAGACCGAGGAACGGATTGCTAAAGGCCGAGGGGTCTGCCGTCAGAGGGTGGGTTGTCTCTATGGCCCGCAATCCCAGAGGCAGGCCATAACCTGCCCGGTGCGCCATGAACAGATGGGTTTCTCCCCCCATTATATTATCTCCCGTAATGAGAGGCAGAACGGCCGCCATGCCATGTTGCCCCACAAGACGCACGGAGCCATCTTCCGGATGCACCGTTTCAAGGGTGAATGAGGCAAGGCGGTCCCGCCGTCCTTCAAGACTTAAGGAACGTGGCGTTGTAACAAGACCCGGCAAAGAAAGGGAGAAGGGGGCATGATAGTCGTCAAACCCCGCCATGGTGCGCTGCTCAAGAGCTGATGAGAGGGCATCGCCATAAGCGGCACCGGCGGTAAGTTGACTTCCGGCCAGAGGCAGGGAAGCACCCTTGAGGCTGCTGCCCATTGTTGCCCGCATCTCCCCCATGGGCCGTAAGGCGGCTTCCAGATCAAGCAGACCCGCGCCATAGAGCTCGCTCCTGCTCAGATAGTCGCCTCTGTTATTGGCACTATCAACCAGACGTATGAGGATTTCCTTGAGCGACAGCGTATCAAAATGTCCGATCAGAACCGCAAGGGCGCCGGATACATGAGGTGCTGCATAGGAGGTACCGCTCCCGTGCGGAAGGATGACCCCTGAGGGACCGTGAGCTCCCGCCAGAAGAACCCGAAGATTGTTGCCCGGTGCTGCAATGCAATAATGCCGTCCGGCATAATCATCATGGTCCTTGTCGGTGATCCAGTCGGCGGGAAGGGGACCACAGCGGTTGGCGAAACGTGCGATACGCGCCTCGTCGGGGATGATCGTAGAGGTGAGATCGTCAAAGTTAAAGGTACTCCCGTCCGATACGGCGGTGGCCGCCAGCCAGCGTCCCCGCAATTCCCTGATGTGGTAGGGCAGGCCCGCCAGAACGGAGGGATGTGAGGCACCGCCCGGGCGGAACTCGCGGGTGCCGCTTGCCAGTGAATGGAAGTTTCCCGCCGCCCATACATAGAGCGGGTTCTCGCCGGCGCGCAGCTCACCGGTGGCAATGGTTACATCCCGTGCGGAATTTATAATATGAGAGAGTCCGGTGCGCACCTCGGCTTCGGTATAGAGATGGATCATACCCCTGATGCCGTGACTAAAGTTTATCACCTGGGAGGTGGGTGCCAGAAACTCGATATCCGGATCTGTTGTTTGTGAAGAAGGAGGGAGTTCGGTTCTGGAGTAACGTCTAAGAGGCACAGGAGGTGGGAGTACCGTGGCTAAGGCCAGTAGCCGTGCTCCCGGCGCGACACCCATTATACCGCCGACACCACTGTTCTCCTCGCGTTGTGCCACCGCGACACTGGCAACGGCGGTGCCATGGCGCGTGGTGCCTTCTACGTCCCCCAGAAGAGTGGGAATTTTATAATAGAGATAATTTCCCGGATTATCCGGGTCCGGTTGCCGGATGTATAGTTTCTCGCTCTGGCAGTTCCGAATGAGATCGGCCTCAATTTCGGGCCACCTGTCTGCATATCCGAACCCTCCCTCAGCGCAAACATATCCCGTTATGAGATCTTCATGAAGGGTGCCGGCAGCCCCGTCAATGACGGAAGAGTGCACGGTCATACCCTCCTCCGGAGTTGGTACGTCGGATGCCTCCACAGGGTAAGCCAGTATGCTCTTGTCGTGGAATAAGGCTTTACCCAGATCAGGATGGAGATGATCAAAGCCCGTATCGGAAATGCCGATTGTCACTCCCTGTCCCGTTGCGTCTAAAGCCAGCGCATATTCGTTTTTGATGGTGCGCAGGCCTGTTTGTTCGCAGAACTCGGGTTTTTGCTCTGTCCCGTCTGTAGGACATGTGGCTCTGATACTTGCGGCCTGCTGTTCCAGGGTCTGTGGTGCTGACTTACAGGCCAGCATTGCCGAAGCGGGTGCCGGGTCGCCGTTTTTGACATCGTCACCGCCACTAACCGTACAGCCATGTGTACACATACAGGTCTGGGTTGCCGGTGGAGGTGTAACAGGTGCTGACTTACAGGTCAGCGTTGCCGAAGCGGGTGCCGGATCGCCGTTTTTGACATCGTCACCGCCACTGACCGTACAGCCATGTGTGCACGTACAGGTTCGTGTCGGTTCAGGCTTACAGGTCAGAGTTTCTGAAGCGGACACAATATCACCACGGTCAACATCTGCGCCGGCGCTGTCCGTACAGCCAAAGTCACACATGGCCGTGACGCCCTGACCACAGGTTTGGGTTTGCGGGGGCGTAACGGGGGGCGGTGTTATGCCGCCGGAGTTGCCACCCGGAAGTGCGCTGCCCCCGCCTCCGCAGGCAGTGAGAACACTGCAAAAAGCAAGCGCGGTAAACAGGGATATGGTTGAAACCCGCATAAACCCTCTAGCCCTGTTTATGTGCATCTACCACACGAAACCCCGTCTCTACTCTGAATATAAAAAATGCCCTGTGTTAACCCCTCTCGAGACGGCATCATACCATAGGTTTTGATCCCGGATTTCGGACACTGTCATAGTGTGGTGCTTTTTTAGGGAGTTATGCCGGTTTCCGGGGGAGGTTGTCTTTACGGATGCAAATGAATAGCATGGGATGTCATTATGCCGGGTATGGACGAAAAGGAGGGACGATGAGCAATCTGGATACATTCCGCACCGAAACGAGAGCATGGCTGGAGGATAATTGTCCGGCCTCCATGCGCACACCGATGCCGGAGGAGGAGTCTCCGTGGGGAGGACGCAACGCTCAATGGCCCAATCCTGACAGCAAGGTCTGGCTGGACCGTATGGCCGGACGCGGCTGGACGGCCCCCATGTGGCCGGAGGAATATGGCGGCGGCGGTCTGACCTCTCAGGAAAATCTCGTTCTTCAGGATGAACTGCGCCGGATTCATGCACGCCCCGCCCTGATGAGTTTTGGCGTCTGGATGCTGGGCCCGGCCTTGCTTGAATTTGCCAGCGAAGAACAGAAGCATGAGCATTTACCGAAAATTATCCGGGGCGAAATTCGCTGGTGTCAGGGCTATTCCGAACCGGGCGCAGGGTCGGACCTTGCCGGTCTGCAAACCCGTGCCGAAGACAAGGGCGATTATTATCTGGTCAACGGGCAGAAGGTATGGACATCCTACGCCGACCATGCCGACTGGATTTTTTGTCTGGTGCGGACCGATACGAGCAAAAAGCATGACGGCATTAGTTTTCTGCTCATTGATATGGATAATCCGGGCGTTGAGGCCCGTCCCATTCGTCTGATTAGCGGGGCCTCGCCCTTTTGCGAAACATTTATAACCGACGTTAAAGTGCCCAAGGGAAATCTCGTCGGAGAACTCAACAAGGGCTGGACGATCGCCAAACAGTTGCTTCAACATGAGCGCACCATGATTTCAGCCATGGGCACCGTAGGAGGGGCGGGCTCCAGCGGCGGGCTGGAAGAGACCGCCAAAACCTATTTTGGTGAACAGGACGGGCATATCGCCATTGCGTCCATGCGCGAAGAGGTCGCCCGCCAGAAAATGGATGCCCGCGCTTTTGGTCTGAGCCTGCGGCGTTCGGCGGAGGAGGCCAAGGCGGGGTCCGGCCCGGGTGCGGCGTCCTCCATGTTTAAATATTACGGCACCGAACTCAACAAGCGCCGCTATGAACTGTTGATGAAACTTCTGGGTTCACAGGGTCTTGGCTGGGAAGGCGAAGGATTTACGGGGGGCGAACTGAACACGACCCGCCAGTGGTTGCGTTCCAGGGCCAACTCCATTGAGGGGGGTACGTCGGAGGTTCAACTCAACGTTATCGCTAAACGGGTTCTGGGTCTGCCGGACTAACGGCAAATTCTGCCTGTAAGATTTTTCAGATAAACGATCCCCCGGGCATGGATATAAGAGACGTGGATATAAAAGTCATGGAGAGAAAACGGTAATGGCATTTGTGTTAACTGAAGAGCAGACGATGCTCAAAGATACGGCGGCGCAATTTTTCAACGAAAAAATGCCGGTCTCTAATTTACGTCATTTGCGTGACACAGAGGATGAAACCGGTTTTGACCGTGCCCTGTGGAAAGAAATGGCCGGGCTGGGGTTTGCAGGCATTCTTATTCCCGAAGAATATGGCGGCTCGGATTTCGGCGTTATGGGTCTGGGGCTTGTTTTGGAACAGGCGGGCCGTACGCTGGCGGCATCCCCCTTGTTTTCTACGGCATTACTGGGTGCCGGGATCATCCGCCTTGGCGGCTCTGAAGAGCAAAAGAAGACTCTCCTCCCGGCCATAGCCGCCGGCGATATGATTACCGCCCTTGCCCTTGAAGAGGGTCCGCATCATGCGCCGGCACACATTGAAACCCGTGCAGAAAAGAAAGGCGATGGCTGGTCTTTGAACGGAACGAAACGCTTTGTTCTGGATGGTCATAGCGCCGGTAAGCTGATCGTTGTAGCGCGTGTTTCCGGCAAGGCAGATGAGCGGGAAGGGCTGGCCCTGTTTCTGGTTGACCCTGAAACCTCCGGTGTTTCAGGGGAGCGGCGTTTGATGGTGGACAACCGCAATGCTGCCGACATAACCCTGACCGGCGTACAACTCTCCGGCGATGCCATCATCGGTTCACCCGGTGGCGGTGCGGATATTCTGGAGCCCGTTCTGGATCAGGGACGCGTTGGCATGGCCGCTGAAATGCTGGGGGGAATTAACGAAGTCTTTGACCGCACCATTGAGTACCTCAAAGACCGGCAACAGTTTGGTGTTCCCATAGGCTCTTTTCAGGCTCTTAAACACCGCGCCGCCGAAATGTTCTGTGAGGTGGAAATCTGCCGCTCCGTGGTTCTGGATGCCATGAGCGCCGTTGATGAGCGGCGCAATGATATTCCGCAAATGGCGTCTCTGACCAAGGCGCGTCTTGGTGAGGCGTCGCGGTTGATTACCAATGAAGGCGTGCAGATGCACGGCGGCATTGGCATGACCGATGAAGTCGATATGGGATTATTTATGAAACGCGCCCGGGTGCAGGCAACCATACTGGGAGACGTTGCCTTTCATTGCGACCGCTACGGGGCTTTGGAAGGTTTTTAAGGCTCCCGTTGGTAGAGAGCCATATTGACAGGGGGTGTTTGAACGCCCATCTCATAAGAGGGCTTGGTTGGCCTGACAAGAGAGAAATCTGAAAGGGAGAAATCTTATGGAAACGGCTACTTTTGCTGCCGGTTGCTTTTGGGGAGTTGAGTCTGCTTTCCGGCGTATCCCCGGCGTTCAGGATGTAGAGGTGGGATATACTGGCGGCCATACGGAAAGCCCGACGTATGAACAGGTCTGTACGGGCAATACGGGTCATGCTGAGGCTATCCGTGTTGTCTTTGATCCGGACCGGGTTTCTTATGATGACCTCTTAAGCGCTTTCTGGATGTGTCATGACCCCACGACCCTGAACCGTCAGGGGCCTGATGTGGGCAGTCAGTACCGCTCGGCTATTTTCACCCATACGCAGGAGCAGGCAGATCAGGCTCAGACTTCAAAAGAAGATCTTGCGTCAAACGGGGGGCTTTCCTCACCGCCGGTAACGGAAATCACCCCGGCCGGACAGTTTTGGCGGGCGGAGGAATATCATCAGCGCTATGAGGAAAAGAACAGCGGGCGGCGGCTTTTTGGCCTGTTGTAAGGGTACCCGTCAGGCTATGATGCCGGAACGGGTGATATGCAGGACAAGTCACCTATATAAAGTGGAGTTCTTATGATGTCCGATAAAAAAGATGAATGGCCTGAACGCATTACGGTGCTGGCGAAAGATTTTACGCCCGCCGCTATGGAGTTTCACCGGCGTAACATGTCGGAGAAAGGGTACCGCCTTGAGGGGACGATAACACCACGCAAATTTCTGGTGACCGATGGGCTCGGCGAACCCGACGAATTATTGGACGGGGATATCTACTACGCCGCCACTTTTGTTCGGGGCAAGACCGACAGTTAAAACAACATCTGAAAACAGCATAAGCTGGTTTTGTGGTTGCAGGGTAAGACCTGCAAGAGCGTTGCGGACGTCATCCCCATGACGGTAGCATAGACAGTGTTTATCTGGAGCAGACGGTTACGGTTGGACTAGATTGTGCTTAGCATCGACTGGAAAACATCAAAATTTGAAACAGCTTCAGACAGTTTGTTTTTCTTTAACAATGATAAATATTCGGCCAAAGCCCTAGCTTGGCAGTTGAATTGCTTTTTAGGATTAAACTCAATATCTGTAAAGGCTTCATGTTTGACATTCGACTTGATCCATTTTGCATGATCGGCAAGGGAACGAATATACAGCCAATCATAAAAGGCATTGAAGGGGGTTAGGGGATAGGTTTTACCCTCAAGTTCATAGGCTTTGAGCTTGTCGTAATTCAATTCTCGGATGAATTTTCTGGCTTCCCGGGGTTCTAGTTCAAACACTTGCTTAAAGGGTCCACCTTCCTCAAAAACCTTTGATCCTTGGTAAACACTTTCAAGAGGATAAAATTTTTCGCCAATTTGGTATTTCAGGTTAAAGGCACTAAGTTTCTGGCCGATTTCTTCCTCTGACTTAGTCGAAACCTCAAGGATGCTCTTTATCCCATTTTTTGCAGCGGCTTCATGCAATGCTTTAATATTCTTCTTCTTCTGAACTTCGGCGAAGCCGCCTGACCAGATAAACTCAAACATTTGTTCCTTAGAGAGATTTTGTTTAGAAAAATCCGGAATGAACACTGGACGCTTAGCCATTCAAACTTTTCCGATAATCATTTTCTGTTCTATCCTTTTAGGTACTAAAATTTCTGACTTGTGTGCCTCCGTAGAAAGAGAATTTTTTGGCCTCGTTGGATTTCCTTCTTCGTCTAAACCGTAAATATCTCTGTAGATTTGCTCTATAGCACCAGCTATTGGCATTCGGATAGCGTTATGTGCAGTTGCAACACCGTAGGTAAACGCAACGTTATCAACGTGTAAGATTTCTGGATCTATTTTAAGATAAGTGGGATTAGGGATCCTACCGTCATTTGTAGCTGCAAAATAAAGAGGGAGATAATCGGTGAAGCTGAGACAGACGTACTTATCAAGACCTTTTTCTCTATCCAACCTATGGCTCTTTACATCTCCGCCCCGATTTTTGGGGTTTATGCCTTTAGATTCTCGTTCTCGAGTGGATAGAAGACCATGCTCATCAATTGATGCTAGATTCTCTTTATCTGTGAAATGATAAAGACATGAATACTTTTCCCTGTTTTTTATGTATTCGATAAGTTTTTGAACACTCATATTCTTCCTCTTTTAGTCGCTTAGCCATTCATCTGTATCTAATCATTTTTGGTCCTACCATTTTAGGCACCAACATTTCTGACTTTCTTTCATAAAAGATATTTCTTCTTTTTTGGTAAACTGCTTTATCTAAATTATAGTAAATTTTTCTTAAAATCTGAAACTCAAAAGGAGAAGCAGTGGTGTTTGACAAGAAAACTGAAGAAGCTGTTGGGTATTATGTGTATTGCTTGGTCGATCCGCGTGACAACAAGCCATTTTATATTGGAAAAGGAAAGGGAAATAGGGTGTTTGCGCACGCTGCAGATGATTTAATGCAGCCGTCTGATTCTGATAAACTCGAAAAAATAAGAGAGATAAAAGCGTGTGGGGAGAGTGTTAAACACGTTATTGTACGCCATGGCTTAGATAAGGTAACGGCATTTGCCATTGAAACAGCTTTGATTGACTTTTCAGACTTTTTTGATCTGGACTTGACCAACATTATGCGAGGTCACAAGTCAAGTGCATTTGGCCTAATGACAGTTGAACAAATTTATAGAAAGTATTCGGCTAAGCCCTTGGAAGAACTGGGGGATGGCTGTGTGATAGTCAATATCAACCAAGAATATAAACGCGCGAAAGGCACAAAAGATTACTATGACGCAACAAAAGAAAGCTGGCTTATTTCGCCAAAGCGTATACCGGAACTCAAGTACGTTCTTTCTGAATATGGCGGATATATTGTTGAAGTCTTTGAGGTTGACGAAGGTGGTTGGTACCAAAAACAGGACAGTAAGGGGAGAACGCGATGGGGTTTTAACGGCAAACAAGCCCCGGATAAGATTAGGGATCAATACTTGAACCGTTCTATCAATAAGCCGCGTGGAAGTGCAAATCCCGTTTTGTACAACCTGAAGAAGATCACTAAGAAACGTTCATAGCGTCACGCATTTCAAAATCCTAAAGACTCTCCAGAAATTTAATTAGCGCTGCGCGGTCTTCGGGCCGTAGTTTTGTCACGGCATCACGTTGGGGTTGCGCCTCACCGCCATGCCATAGGATCGCTTCAAGCAATGATCTTGCACGGCCGTCATGCAGAAAATTCGTGTGACCTGAAACCTGTTCCGTTAATCCGATTCCCCACAGGGGTGATGTACGCCATTCCGAACCTGTCGCAGCCCCTTCGGGCAGACCGTCGGCCAGCCCCGGCCCCATGTCATGCAGCAACATATCGGTGTATGGCCAGATCAGCTGAAAACTCTGTTCCGGTCTGTCGCTTAATCTGTGCGTTACAAATGATGGTTGATGACAGGAGGCACAACCGGTGGTGGTGAACACTTCTTTTCCGCGCAGAACATCCGGGTCATCCACATCGCGCCGCATGGGAACCGCCAGATTGCGGCTGTAGAAGGTCACAAGGTCCATGCCGGTTTGATCAATCTCCGTCCCGCGTTCATCGCTATCGCCATGCGGTGCGTCCACACAGGCATGTTGATGAGACGTGCAATCTCCGGCAGGGGCCGGAAAAAGCGGGCTGGAAATCCCGATGTCGGCGGAAAAGGCGGTAGCCGCCTGTTCGTGAATGGTGGGCTTTCCGGCCTTCAGTCCGAACCGGCCCAGCATGGGCCGCTCAAATTCGTATGACCAGACCACATTAGGGCGCCCCGATATGCCGTCATTGTTGGCATCATCGGGGTCGGCATGGGCAAGGATGTCTTTGGCCGGAATCGCCTCCAGCAATCCGAGCCCGATCATCTGTGGTGCGACACGGGGGCTGATCTGTACGTCCGGATGCAAAGGCCCGTATCCGGGATCAACGAGCGTATATGCCGGTTTGCGCAGCATCGCCACCTCACCACCTGCCAGAGGGACTTCAATCTCTTCATAAGTGATGTGCACTCTGGCTTCAGCCGCTTGACCGGCAACGGCCAAATCCTGAATTTGGCTGCCGTAATTGGAATCGGGTTTCGTGGCGAGATAGGCTTTGATTTGGTTTTTCAGATCAGACCGCAGGGTTGGTATGCCGATACGCATCAATAGTGATATGGCATTGTCGTCATTGTCGGCAGGCGGATGGCCGCGCCCGTCCTTGATGTGACACCGCTGGCACGCCCGCGCATTGAATAGCGGTCCGAGACCGTCAGAGGCCAAAGTCGAAGACGGAGATGACACCCACAGTTTTCGAAACAACCCGTTGCCGACATGGAAGTCCAACTCCCCCTCAAACGGGATATTCTTCGACGGTTGGGAAAACGCATCGGCATTGCGCAAGACGCGCACGGTCGCCGCCCCGCCGGACATTTCTTCAAACCTTTGAGGCGTGCTGAAATCCGCTGGTGGCATTGTCGCCGATTTGATGCGTTCGGCTTCCACCTCCGTTCTCGGGATGATGTTGAGGTGCGGGTCGGTATTGATCAGAGAAAACTCATCTTCAAACAAGACCGTTCCCAACAGCACCAATCCTGACAACAGGAAGATTGCCCCACCCAGCACCAGCCATTTTCGATACGTTAGGGCGCGCATATTTTTTGCTTATCTATTGGAATATGGCCCCCGGGTCGTCAAGGCTGTCGGAGCCTTCAATCTCGATGGTGCTGACGCCTAACGCAGCAACGATGCGTTCAATGGTCCGGGTCTGGTCAATCAGACTGTTCACGCCACCCATAATCAGGGCTTCACCGGCCCCGTTGCCGCGTTCCAGCATCCGGTCGTAGGCAAACCCGGCTTCGGCGGTCGCCTTGATACGGCCCAGAGCCCTCATCGTATCGGATAATTTATCCTGCATTTCGGCATCCAGACCCGCATCAACCGCAGAGACCAGATCCGCCGGAGAAGGGCCCGAAACAGCCGTTCCGTCAATCCGGATATAGGTGCCAAGGTAGATATTCTGAACGCCCAGCCCGTCATAATAATGATCATTATGGGTATTGTCGGCAAAGCAGGAATGTTCTTCTTCGGGATCATTCAACATGAGGCCAAGGCGCATACGCTCGCCCGCCACTTCTCCGTATGAAAGAGAGCCCATGCCTGTCAGCATGGCGGAGAGGCCGGCATCGTCGTCCGCCGTCACCCCGGTGCGCGCCGCGCCGCCTTCGGCCCATTGGGCAACCATCCATTCCAGATCAGAAACGAGCAGACCGGTTGCGGCCTTGAGATAATCGCCGCGGCGGTTGCAATGGCCGTTCGTGCAACCATTGCCCCCCGCATAATCGGTCCAGGGGCGGTTGCCTGCGCCGGTGCCGTGACCGTTCAGGTCCTGACCCCATAACAGAAACTCGATGGCGTGATATCCGGTGGCAACATTGGCTTCCACGCCGGTGGCCTCGTGGAGTGTTTCTTCCAGCAGCGCCGGTGTAATCCGGGACGCATCAATTCTTTTCCCTGACAGGGTGAAAGCCGGATTAGCAATAACATTCAAAACGGCGGCACCGTTTTCATCCGTCGCTCCGCCGTAGGAAGCATCAACATAATCAATCAGACCTTCATCCAGTGGCCATGCATTCACTTTTCCTTCCCAGTCATCAACGATGGCATTACCGAACCGGAAGACTTCGGTTTGCTGATACGGGATGCGTGCCGCCAGCCAGGCGGATTTTGCCTTTTGAAGCGCACCGGCCGAAGGATTTGCAATGAGCGCGTCAACCGCATCTTGCAGACGCCGGGCGGTGATCAGACTGTCCGTATATTTTGCTTCGGCGATGTCGGCATAATGGTCCAGAATGGCCGCTTTAGATATGCGCCCGTCGGCCATGGCAGGCGAGACAAGGCCAAGGGCCATGAGAGTGCCGGCGACAAGGGTGTTTTTCATTGTTTTTTTATGATGGTGGTCTGCGGGGCAGGCAATAAATGATAATGATAATCATTCTCAATATAGTGTCAAGCCCTCTATTTTTATTTCAAAAATTCCGGTGCTGATTTTTCAATGAAGATCATGAATTTACGTAATAAGCGAATCGATTCTCCGTGATTCTGTCCTGATCGGCTCGTTTTGGATTTGTTAACCGGCACTTTTTTTCTTTGGTTTTGCGCCATAAAACGGACCCCCTGATGAAGAAAAGATGACTCTGTCAATGCGCCGGGGTTATACCGACATCTGTGTCACAGGGGTAGGTCTGTCATGAGAGGGTATCATGACAAGGCTTCATTATTACATCTCCCTAACAGGAGTTAGGCACCATCGCGGTAGCGGGGTTCACGCGCAAGCTTTTCAAAACCCCTCCTCAATTGATATTTCAAGTTTCATGCGTCCGGCGGCACACCCGCCGGATGGCTCCGAATGCCGCTATCCGGTGGATACCGGCATGAGCACATACGAACGGGACTTTGTTGTCCCCGCTAACACGGCCCCTCTCCCTCCCAAAATGACGGCCACCCCTGCCGACGCTGACCGGGAGAGGGGTTGTTTCATATCTGACCTCCGCCCTGCCTGTAGCACGGGCGGTTGCAACAGCAAGCACTCCTTCCGGTGCGGGCATCCGGCCGGTCGTGCTGAGGGTGGTGTGTACTCAAAAAAACAGAGGATGAGGATTATGACAACTAAGGTGAGCATTGATAGTCAGACGATAAAAACCGGAATGACCGGAGGGCTGCGTTTGACGGCCCGGTGGCTTGCACCGCTTGTTGCCATGACTTTACTTTCGGCGTGCTGGGGGGGTGGCAGCTCTGTAATCCGGAATGCGTCGGTGACCGGTTTGACTGGTGCGCCGTCAACGATTATGCCCGATGAAGACAACATGGGCGGCGGTGACGATGACGCCGGTATGGGAGGCGGCGACACCGGTGATGGTACCATGACCGGTGACGATAACATGATGCCGCCCGCTCCGCCGCTGGCGGAATTCGCGGCTCTGTCGCAACACGCAAGCCTCCACGCTCACTCTCTGACCGCAGCGAGATCGGTTGCAAGAGCGGCAATAGGAAGTACCCCTTCCGGTGCGGGTGGTGGACATGATGTGACCCAGTCTTCAACGAGCTCGGAGGCAAGCGTCGTGGAGATAGGTATACCGGCGACGGGCACGATGGGTGTAAGAACCTATTCCCTGACCAACGGTAGTGATGTGTTTCTGAATAGCGGTGCTGCTACAAACCCCGATACGGTTATATCGGTTGGACGCCCTTATGAACTCTCCTCCCTTGGTGCGGCAGGCGAGGTAATCCTATTGTATGGTTCATCCGTTGAGCCGGAATCCGTACCCCGAGATTCCGGCAGGATGAACGCCGATAAAACCGCCATAATAGCACACGACAGACAGGACAATGCTGACACGCAATACATCGCCTGGGGCCTTTGGGCCAATACTCCGGTGGGTACGTCTGACAATGCAGCCATGTTTAAATATGGTGCATTTTCCTATGGGGCCGGTGCTTATACCTATCCTCAGGCACGAATAGCGGAGTTAACCGGGGAGGCAAAGTATAATGGTCACGCCGTCGGTGTAGCTCTCATTCCCGGAGTGACGGAAGGTGCAACAGGCAGAACAAATGCGTTTGTGGCGGATGTAGAACTCACCGTCGACTTTCTCAGCAGTTTTTTTACAGGTAATGCCCGTGGGGAGGTTAATAATTTTCGTTATCAAAACGGCGGGACTAACATGGTACATAAGATAACATTAGCGTTGAGAAGTTTAGGAGGCTCGGATGGCGGATTATTTGCAAGCAGCCGTGGCGGAATAACAGCGCAGGGTGCGGATGGTATGGACATTGCAGGTCTGACCGGTGAGTGGGGTGGTAAGTTGTACGGAGCGGCTCATACATCCGGAGAGGATCATGTGCTGCCGGCCCATGTTGCAGGAACATTCGGCGTTGCGCACGATACCGGCATGTCCCTGCTCGGGGCCTTCAAGGCTGATTACAGGCAGCCGCATCCGTTAGACTTTTTCGTGCCAACGGCCGGGTCAACAAGTCTGGCCTATGTTATGGCCAGAATTGGAGCTACCGGCGTAGATCTGGAGTTTGGCGACAGTGCCGAGGCCGGCAATTTTGGAAGAGAACTGGCTACAAACTGCTTTTACAATGTTTGTCCTGTGCCTGTTGATAGCAGTTCGAATGTACCATTCAGCCTTGCCAATGTATCTAACCTGTCATTAACAGGAACAGGCTTTACCCCTGCTTCCTCAATGATTACACAAGGTTTTGATGCCCACGGTGTTACCCTCGCGCGGGGACGTTCATCAGGAACAAGATTGACCAATTCTGTTGCACTGGAAACGTTTGGGGGTTGGACTGACGCCAGCGCTTTCGGAGCGGTGCAAATTGCACAAGGAGAGACCGGTAGCAAGATACATCGATTCACGTCCTATACCGCAGGTGTGCCAAGCGGCAGCAATCCCGTCGCCGGTGTCGCTACGTGGTCAGGCGGTGCCGTTGCATCGGTCAAAGCGGACCGTACATTCCTTCACGGTGATGCGACAGTCACTCTTGACCTCTCCGACACCGCCAATCCCACTGTCGATGTGATGCTTGATACATGGCTCGGGATAGATGGAACGGCAATGCCATCTGTTGCCGCAGTCTCCTATGCGAATATGGCTCTCGCCGGTGGCGGTTTTTTTAGCCCAGCCCCCGAACAGATTGGGGGGCGTTTCTATGGTACAAATCACACTGAGGTCGGCGGCTTCTTCAATACCGCTACCTTGAACGGCGCCTTCGGCGGAACCCGCGATACAATGGGGGCGATGACACCGAATCTGTTAGCAGTATTTGCACCAACAGCCGGTTCTACGAGTCTGGCAGTCGTTCAAAGCAGAGCGTCTAACTGGTTTTATACGCATGCTTCTCTACCGGGAGTAGAAAACTTTGGACGTGAAGTAGAACCTGCGTGTGTCGGTAGGACTTGTTCTGTTGCTGTTCCCGGCGCAGGTACTCTTGATTTTAGTTATCGTACAGGCATAAGTGACCTGTCACTGGCAGGTTCGGATCTAACGGGTGCAACTTCCATGATTACTAATGGTGTGGAAGCCCATGGCGTTACCCTTGCGAGGGGACGTTTAACAGGAACAAAAAGTAACATCCCTGTGACAGTTGAATCGTTCGGGGGATGGACTAGTAATACTTTTTTCAATACCGTTCAAATTGCATCGGGAGCGGACGGTAGTGAGCAATACCGGTTCATTTCCTTTAGCATGGGTGGGGCCAACTATAGCAATCCCGCAGCAGGTGTGGGTACCTGGAAAGGGGGTGCCGTCGCTTCAGTAAAAGATGACCGCACCTTCCTTAGGGGCGATGCGACAATCATGGTCGATTTCGGCAATACCAATGTCGATGTGACGCTTGATGCATGGAAAAACATTGACGGATCAGCATCTGCCGTTGCAGCGGTCTCTTATACCGGTATGGACCTTGATCGGGGATATTTTGAAGGAGCCGGTACCGATCAAATTGCGGGAGTCTTCTATGGGACAAATCACGAAGTTGTTGGTGGCCGCTTCAATACGGCGGCCCTGAACGGATCCTTCGGAGCAACCCGCGAAACACGGTAGTACTCCCCGGATAGTCACCGAGAGGCTCTCTTCAGCAATAACCGGATTTCTCCCGCGATCCGCTACGGGTTCGGCAGGGGTGACCGGAAGATGGTCGCAGGATTTTCCCTCCTGCGGCCATCACATTACTTCTCCGGTCCCCCATAAGGTGGTGTTGGGTTTCTTCCGGACAGGTCACCGGCATGAGCCGGAGTAATCAGACCGGACGGCATGCCATCAGGCAAACCACCGGAATGGTCTTATTCGCACTCGGAGTAGCCCGTTAATTTCTGCAGTTTTGCTTTGCGGACCACTCAAAATCCCAGAAGCAGTCCCAGCTGTCACCGGCATGAGCGGGAGCGGAAGTAAAAGTTACCGGTCCGCTAATGGCGAGAGCCATGACTATAGCGATAGCTGTCACCGCAGGGGCCTTTGAACGAAGCGAAAGCAATGTTGTTAAAGTTTTCATGTTCTGTCTCCTTTATTTCTTTTATTCGGAAGACAGGTCGGCCTCCGGCCGCGCTGTCTCCTCTTGTTAGTGCCGGTTTTCTGATTTCTGACGCCGGAGCACCGATTTTAGCCGCTTCCGTTGGGATTCGGCAATCCGTAGAGTGCAAGATTACCGGATACCCTTATAAAATACCCATCAACTTGGTTCACCTTGCCGTGAGCACTCCGGCAACATTTTAAACATAAGATAATGTGCCGGTCTCGCGAAGCGCCCGGATATCCATAGAATTGTAGATAATGTACCGGCATCGCGAAGCGCCCGGTTAGGTGCCCCCACCGGCCGGGGGAGGGGTTTATCCGCGTCGTATAACATAGAGGCAGGAGGCAATGATAACACCTGCGCCGACCCAGGTTGGCCAGTGTGGAGCTTCATTGAAAAGGAAAAATCCTATAAGAGCCGCCCAGATGAGTTGGGTATAGTTGAGAGGCGCCAGACGCGCTGCGGGGGCTCCGGCGTAGGAAAGGGTTGTGAGAGACCAGAATCCGGCCCCGAATAATCCGGCCAGCAAGAACCACGGGTAAATCCCCTCCGTTGTAGCGGCGGGGAGAATAAAGAATACCGGCAACACATAAAGGGCGGGCAGGGTATTGGCAAAAAAGGCAATGGCGGCGGAATCCTCCGAGCGTGAGCGGTAGCGCAATAACACCTCGTAGACGGAATATAACAA
>JBAJNM010000044.1 GCA_036881865.1 Parvularculales bacterium
AGGGCTCATGGCGAATATCAAGCTGCCATTTCAGGATCAGATCCCAGCCATCGCGGCAGGCCGAAGGTGAGCCGGGCAGGGCAAAAATATAGGTCCCCCCGGCGACCCCGCCAATGGCGCGGCTCTGCAGGGCGGAGGTGCCGATCTTTTCCATGCTCAGCCAGCGAAACATCTCGCCGAACCCCTCGATTTCCTTATCGAAAACAGCCTTCAGCGCTTCCGGCGTCACATCGCGCCCCGTAACGCCGGTGCCGCCGGTCGTCAGGATACAGTCAATCCCGGGATCATCTATCCAGCCCCGCAGGGCCGCCTGGATCTCGGCGATGTCATCACGGACAATCGTCCGGGCTGCCAGATGGTGTCCCGCTGACGTCAGCCGTTCGGCAAGAACATCCCCCGATTTGTCATCAGCCGCACTGCGGGTGTCGGACACTGTCATCACCGCTATGCCGACAGGAACGAACTCGATCTTGTCGCTGAGTTTTTTACTCATGGGAACCATGCCTCTCAAAGTTGCCGGGCTCAGGGTTGCCGACTCAGGGTTGCCGACTCAGGGTTGCCGGCTCAGGGTTGCCGGCTCAGGGTTGCTGGGCGCAACGTTCCGAAAGCATGGTGAGATCGCAGGTCTGGCCATGGAGGTGAAAATCAACAGGAGGATTCTGCCCTTCACCTGCGGCGATCAGGCCCAGCGCTTCACCGTCCCTGCCGAGGCGTTTGCGGTAGATCCAGTAGTTGGTCAACACATTCTTCACATAAAACCGTGTCTCCCGCGACGGCAGACTTTCGAGCAACATCAGAATGTCCCCGCCATGATCAACCTTGCGCGACCATTTCTTAAGATTGCCCGGCCCGCCATTATAAGCTGCCAGGAGGCGGACAAAATCACCGCTTACAATATCCTCTTTAAAAAGATGCAGAATATAGGCCTCACCAAGCCGGATATTGATCTCGGGATTCATCAGATCATGTCTGCGCGAGCCGCGATAGCGGCGGTCACGGGCAATGAACGCCGCTGTGGCGGGCATCAGCTGCATCAATCCGCTGGCCTTGGCACTGGACTGGGCCCGGGGGTTGAAACCCGATTCCTGCCGCATCACCGCCAGCAGAAGCGCCTGATCAACGCGGATCGGCTCTTCGGTCTCGAAGTCGGGGATCGGATAGAGTGCCGCATACCAGTGCTGATCTTTCTCCTGGAGCAGAATATCCGCCGCTCGAAATGAAAGCCCGGCCATGTGCGTTCTGGCGGCCAGCACCATGGTCTGCTCACGCTGCCCGGAATTCATTTCATCCCAGAGATAACGCAGCTCGCGGCTTGCATGATAGGTCTCGCCCACCTGCAAAAGGGCAAAAGCGCGCCGCCCCCCCGGGATGCTGTTGAGCCAGCTTATGTATTCCTCGTTCAATCGCGGCAGATTGAAATCAAGGGTGATGTCCTGCCCCAGAACTTCGGCCGCAAGCATGCCGTAGAAGCTGTCTTGTGTTTTTGCGGCGATTTCAAGAAAGCGGAAGGAGGCATCGACCTCGCCGTGCTGCAGCGCCCCCCGTGATGCCCAGAAAGCCCCGGCGCTGATCAGATAAGACGGGGCGCCAGTTGCCTCGGCAAGGGGGCGGAAAAACGTCATCGCCTTCTTAACGTTACCATCCCGCCAGGCGGCTATCCCCGCAGTCCAGTAGGCTTGCGGGACGCCCTCTCCTGCAAGAGCAATCGCTTTTTCGCCCTGCTCAATAGCTTCAGGATCCTTGCCGTAGATGAAATAGCCGTGGGCAATATCGGCACGCAGCACGGCCTCTTCATATTTGGTCAGATAGCGAAGATTGCTCTTGGTAAGCAGCTGAAGTGCGCCTGTGGGCCAGCCGGAACGGATTCTGTAACGGGCATCTCTGGCGATTTTCCTTGTCTTGACAGGTGAGGCCCGGTTCTTCTTCGATGCCGGAATGGCGACATAGGAGCCGCCTGTCCGGAGGCGGCCGTAACCGTTAAGATAGCCGCTCTTGGGCCGTTTCACGGCTTTCGCATTGGCCGGGCGGCGATTATTCGCCAGCCGGGCGATACGCGTGGCGGCGGGATGGTCATTATATTCCTCCAGCCAGTCCCGCAATTGCTTGTAGCTCGTCCGGCCGCTCTCAGGGTGCAGATAGAGTTCCGAGAGAACACGGCCCAGCAAAAGATCGCTCTCAAGCGTGCTGACCAGCCGATCCGCCTCCTTCCATTTTTTTTGTCGAAGAAGGTCGAAAATCTGCCGGTAACGGCCAGCATCATCGGCGCTCAGCGGAGCCGGCAGGCCGTGCGGGGCGTGCTGGAACGGCACGGTATCCGCCATGACACCGGATGCGCCAAACGGGACACCAAACGGCACCGAAAACACGATCAATACTGCAATCTGAGCAAGCCTTAGCCGCATCATCAGCCCTTTTGTTGTGGCCCCCAAGGAAGACCCGGGGATTTTAACAAACCGGCAAAAACAATCAAGACTTTTACACACTAATCGGCATCCTAAGCTCAGACTTTGAGCCAGCCATGCCCCTGCGAAGATTTCCGGATAAACTCCACAAGGGTTTGAATGCGCAGGCCGGAACGGAAATTGAAGGGCTCGCCTCCATCGCCGTTGACCGCGCCCAGAAAGCCCGCAACCTCGATGGCCTTCAGATCGTTAAAGCCGATCTGGTGACCCGGAGCGACGCAGAACTGCCCGTAGGGGTGATGTTCCGGCGCCGCTTCAATGCGGCGGAATCCCTGACGGCCCCGGGCATCGGCAGCCGAATAATAATGCAGCTCATTAAACCGCTCCTGGCTGAAGGCAAGGGCGCCTTTTGAGCCGTAAATCTCGAAATCATGCTGCATTTTGCGCCCCATAGCGATCCAGTTTCCCTCGATTGACCCGCTGGCCCCGTTGGCGAACCGTAAAAAGGCGCGGCCGATATCATCAACCTCCACCGCCCTGCGGCCGCCCTTGCCGTCATCGCGCTCGCCGATAACCGTGATGCGGTCCCCCAGAACTTCGCTGACCGGACCCAGCAGAAATTCAGCCGTCGCCAGAACATGACTGCCGAGATCGGCCAGAGCGCCGCCGCCGGCCGCATCGTGCCGGAATGTGCAGGGGGCGCCCTCGTCCGCCATATAATCCTCGGCATGGATGCCGCGGAAACTACGGATCTCCCCCAGCTCGCCCGCATCGATCATCTCGCGCGCCAGAACGAACATCGGATTGCAGAGATAGTTGAAACCCACTTGAGTTTTGATGCCGGCGCCCTCCGCCGCATCGGCCATCTCGGCAGCATCCTTCGCAAGAGGAGCAAGAGGCTTTTCGCAATAGACGTGCTTGCCGGCGGCAATGGCGGCCAGCGACATCTCCTTATGCAGGGCGTTGGGCGCTGTAATCGAGACAATGTCTATTTCGGGATCGCCGGTGATGTCACGCCAGTCATCGGTGGCCTTCGAAAAGCCGAAGGAGCGGGCCGCATCGGCAGCAGCCTCAGCATTGATATCGGCAACGGTGTGCAATTCGGCCTCAACGGGCAGATCGAAAGCCCTTGCCGCATTGGCGAATCCGAATGCATGGGTCTTGCCCATGAATCCCGTGCCGATCAGCCCGACTTTGAGGCTAGGTTTGGAGGGGGACATCGATCTCCTCCCGGTTCACAATCAAAGCATGGTCCAGGGTGCCCGCAAAAAAATTGAGGATGTTCTCGGCGGACGAGACGGCCATGCGCTCGGCCGACTCCCGGGTCAGCCCGGCGATGTGCGGTGACAGCAGAACCTGATCGAAAGCGCCAAACGGATGTCCTTCGGGCAATGGCTCGCTTTTAAAAACATCCAGTCCGGCAGCCCCGATCTTGCCGTTTTTCAGGGCATTGATCAGAGCAGCCTCATCAATGATTCCGCCGCGTGCCGTGTTGACCAATACGGCGCCATCCTTCATCAGCGCGATCTCATCATCACCGATGAGAGGCTTCCCCTTATGGGGAAGCGAAAATGAAATCACATCGGCCCAGCCAAGACCTTCTTCGAGCGTCTCAAAGCCGGCCACATCACCTTCGGGCCAGCCGGCTTTCATCAGATAGGGGTCGTAGGCCCGAACCGCCATGCCAAATCCCGCCATCATCGCGGCAATATGCCGGCCGATCCTCCCGTATCCCGCCACAAGAAGATTCTGCCCGCGGAGGTCCCTTGATTCAAGATTGTTGCGCCAGTCCCAGGAGCCGGTACGCGTAGCGTTATCCCCGCGCAATGCGCGCTTGGTTGCCGCAAGAATCATCATCGCGGCATGTTCGGCAACAGCCGTCGAATTCACATCACCGCAAACGGCCAGCGCAATCCCCCTTGCATTCAGCGCATCCACATCAACCGCATCATAGCCGACCCCGTGACGCGATACGATGCGCAGACGGGAGGCTTTGTTTACCGTGGATTCCGTCATAGGCTGCGTGCGCAGCAGAACGGCTTCGGCATTGCCGATTTCGGCGGCAAGACTCTCCTCGGACACATCGGGGATGTAGGTCACCGTCATCTCATCGGCGGCATCAAGGAGGGCGCAGCCGGAAGGGTGAAGCAGCCCTGTGACAAGCACATGGGGCATCAGTAGACTTCCCCGCCCGTATCCGCATTTTTGGAATCTGCGCTTTTGACGTCTGTGCCGGTAAGCTCGCGAAAGCGACTGATGCTCGCCGCCGCCGCCGCCGTAAGCATGCGGCTGTCGCCGGAGACGTTGGTGAGACTGTAGCCCCATCCGATTGCCCTTGCGGCATATTCAGGGGTCAGGCAATGAATGCAGGCCTGGATCCCGGATTTTTTGCAAACCTCCGCAATCCATTTGATCAGCTCAATCATCTCGTCCTCTTCGCGGTCAAGCCCCGGCGGCAGACGCCCCTGCTGTGTCCCGAGGGTCAGATCGGCAGGTCCGACATAGATCCCGTCGAGACCGGGAGTTGCGGCAATGTCCTCAAGATTCGCGACACCCTCGGCGGTCTCGATCATGGCAAGCGCAACAATCTCATCATTCATGGCGGGACCGTATCCCGGCATGGCGACATTGGCGCGTGTCGGACCGAAACTGCGCTGACCCTGCGGGGGATAGCGCAGGGCGCTGACAAATTCGGCGGCCTGCCCGGCATTGTTGATCATGGGGCATATGATGTTGAGCGCCCCCGCATCAAGTACCTTCATAATGATTGCCGGATCAAGCCAGGGCACACGCGCCCCAATGGTCACGCCCGAAGCCCGCATGGCCTGAATCATCGGCAACGCATCGGAATAATCAAGGGCACCGTGCTGCATGTCGATAACGACCGCATCATAGCCCTGTGCCGCCATGATCTCGGCCGTGAACGAATTTCCTATAGAGCACCAGCCCTGAAGAACCGGCTTGCCCTCGGACCAAAGTTTTTTGACTTTGTTTTTGCTCATAGCCATCTCCTCATCGCCGCACCTTAAAACACAATCCGGGCAAGAGAAGCCGCATCGACGGCTTTTTGCGTATTGCCCTTTGATGCCGCGGCAACTTTGCCCGTCACTTTTTCCGGCGCTTTTTCCGTCACCGGGGACAGCACCTCTGCAGTCCGCTCGCCCTTGATCCGGGAGCCGCCGATGAAAAGTCCGGGTTGATCATACATCGCTTATCCCATCTCGCTGGTTTTGATAACCCGGCCTTCGGCTATGGATTTGAAACAGGCATCGGCCAGAAGAAGCGCCAGCCGTCCGTCTTCAAATCCCACGGGCACCGGCGCCGTGCCCTCAATCGCATCGACGAAATGGTCGATCTCGGCATTGAAGGCCTCGCGGTAGCGCTCAATGAAGAAATGCTGAAGCGGTGCGGAAACACCCGTTGATTCTTTGAGATGCTTGGTCATCAGATGATCGCGCCGGTTCTCCGAGATCAGCATTCCCCCGGAGCCGAACAGCTCAACCCGCTGATCATACCCGTAGGCGGCCTCACGGGAATTCGTGATCACCGCCTGCCGGCCGCTTTTTGTTGTCAACGTGACCACGACAGTGTCGTAATCGTCGCACTTCTTCATCAACGCAGGATCAACCAGACGCGATCCGGTCGCCATCACGCCGCTGACCTCTTCGCCGAGCATAAATCGCGCAAGATCAAGATCATGGATGGTCATGTCCCGGAAAATACCCCCTGAAGATTCGACATACCCGTCAGAAGCCATGCCCGGATCCCGGGATGTGATGATGACCTGGTGCAACTCCCCGATCTCGCCATCACTGGCGGCTTTTTGTGCTGCGGCATGTCCCGGATCGAAGCGGCGGACGAAACCCAGCATGATCGGAACATCACTCCCTTTTATGCGCTTTTGAAGCTCATTCACCCTTTCAAGGGACAAGTCGATCGGCTTCTCGCAAAGCACGGGTTTTCCCGCTTTCACTGTCGCTTCGAGATAGTCGACATGGGTGGATGTCGGGGTTGCGATCAGGACGGCATCCACCATATCGCTTGCGATCGCATCTTCGGCTGACGGAAAGTTTTGAACGCCATGCCGGCCGGAGACCTCTTCTGCGGACGGCGCGTGCACATCGAAGACGCCGGCCAGCTCCACTCGCGGATGTGACGCAATATTATCGGCATGCATGCTGCCGATACGGCCGCATCCGAGCACGGAAACCCTTGGCATAATGTCCTCCTAATTTTCTTCTGATTTTCTTCTTGCAATGATCATTGCAAAAGACTTTCATTGTCAATGATCATTTAAATGCGTGTTATGACTTATCCGGGAGAAAAATATGGCTGCAAAATCGGCAACCATGACGATGGCGCAAGCCATGGTGCGTTACCTCTGCTCACAATACACCGAAATCGACGGCAAGAAAGTGCCGCTCTTCGCCGGCGTCTTTGGAATCTTCGGGCATGGGAATGTCACCTGTCTGGGGGAAGCCCTGCAGCGGGTGCAGGACCGGCTGCCGACCTGGCGCGGTCAGAATGAACAATCCATGGCCTTGGCGGCGATTGCCTATGCCAAGGCAAAGAGGCGCAGGCAGATCATGATCGCCACGTCCTCCGTCGGCCCCGGTGCCACGAACATGGTTACGGCGGCCGCCGTCGCTCACGCCAACCGGTTGCCTGTCCTCCTGCTGTCCGGAGACACTTATGTGAACCGTCTGCCCGATCCGGTTCTGCAACAGGTCGAGCATTTCGGCGATCCCTCGATCACGGTAAATGACAGCTTCAGGGCGGTGACGCGATATTGGGACAGAATTACCCATCCCGCACAGATAATCCATTCACTCCCGCATGCCATTGCGACAATGCTTGATCCCGCCGAATGCGGCCCCGCTTTCATCGGCATCCCGCAGGATACTCAAGAGCTGGCCTATGAATATCCCGAAGAATTCTTCGAGGAAAAAACCTGGAGGATCCCGCGTCCACGCCCTTCAATAGATCAGGTGTCGTCGGCAGTCGAAGTTCTGAAGTCGGCCAGGAAACCATTATTGATCTCGGGCGGTGGCGTCCGGTATTCCGGTGCCGAAGACGCCGTTGCCGCCTTTGCCGCAAAGCACGGCATACCAATGGCCGAAACCATCGCCGGCAAAGGCGCCGTCATTCACGACAACCCTTGCTATGTCGGCCCTATGGGCATTGAAGGCACCGAAGCGGCCCGTGAGCTTGCCGAGTCGGCTGACGTTGTGGTTGCCATCGGCACGAGGCTTCAGGATTTCACCACCGGCTCCTGGACGACTTTCCCCAGGGACGCCCGGTTTATCAACATTAACGCTGCCCGGTTTGATGCAACGAAGCACCGCGCATATCCCGTAGTCGGCGATGCCCTTGAGGCAATCTCCGATATCGGCGCCTTACTCGGCGACTGGGCCGCACCACAGGAACGAATGAAGGCCGCACAAAAATATTATGCCGGCTGGAACAAGCTCATTGACGAATGTCAGGCACCGACTAACCAGGAGGTGCCCAGCTACGCACAGGTCATCGGTGTTGTTCACAAGATGGCCAAGCCTGAAGACGTCATGGTCACTGCCGCAGGCGGCCTGCCGGGTGAGACGATCAAAAACTGGCGCTGCAAGACGCCTCACACGTTCGACTGCGAGTTCGGCTATTCCTGCATGGGGTATGAGATCTCCGGCGGCTGGGGTCATGCGATGGCTATGGGGGGAAAGGGAACCCCCATCGTCATGGTCGGTGACGGCTCCTATATGATGATGAATTCCGATATCCATTCCTCGGTGATTTCAGGGCACAAGATGATCGTTGTGGTTTGCGACAATGGCGGCTTCGCCGTGATCAACCGTCTGCAGACCGGAATGGGCGGCGAGGAATTCAACAATCTGCTCAAAGATTGCCGCGGCTCGGAGAAAAGCAACGTGCGCCGTGTCGAATTTGCCAGACATGCCGAAGCCATGGGAGCTCATGCACGGCACTGCGATAGTTTGGCCGATCTTAAGGAAGCGATGAAATGGGCACAGACCACGGATTCGACAACCGTGATCAGCATCGCAACGGAAGCCTATACCTGGACACCGGGAGGCGCCGACTGGTATGTCGGTGTACCTGAATCCAGTCCGCGTGAAAGCGTCCGGAAAGCCCGCAAGAACCAGGAAGCCTTTCGCAAGAAACAGCGGCTGGGAATATAGATGCCCATGTTGAAAGCCAAACTCGGCATAGCTCCCATTGCCTGCTGGAATGACGACCTTGAAGAGATGTCGGATGACGTTAGCCTGGAGGAGTGTCTGCGGCAGGCTTCGGATGCCGGGCTCACCGGCATGGAAACCGGCCGCAGGTTTCCGATGAATATGGATGAGTTGGGGCCGGTCCTGCAGAAGTTCGGCGTCATGGAAGTCGCAGGATACGAGGTGGTCGCATGAACAGGATCGACGGGAAAATAGCAATCGTCACAGGAGGCACGCAGGGTCTCGGGGCTGCGATAGCACACCTGTTTGCAAGCTCGGGTGCCGCAGGGGTCTGCATTGTCGGAAGGGGAAAGGAAAAGGGGCAACAACGCGCCAAGGACATTACCGCCGACACCGGAACCCCGGTTGAATTGATCACCGCAGATCTCGAAAAGATGAAAGATGTCCGGACCATTGTTCCGTCTGCCGACAAGTCGTTCGGCCGGGTCGATATTCTTGTCAACGCCGCCGGGCTTACCGACCGCGGCAATCTCTTGAATACAAGTCCGGAACTCTTCGATGCCATGTTTGCCGTCAATACGCGTGCACCCTTTTTCCTCATGCAGGACGCCATCAAAGTGATGGAACGCGAAGGCACCGGCGGGCGGATCGTCAATATCGGCTCGACATCATCCCGAGCGGGTCAGCCTTTCCTCGCGCCCTATTGCGCATCCAAGGCCGCCCTGGCGAACCTGACGCGCAATGCGGGGTATTCCCTCATGCGAAACCGCATCCACGTCAACCAGCTCGATATCGGCTGGATGGCCTCCGATCACGAACGCCAGTTGCAACTCGAAGAGTCGGGTGATCCGGACTGGGAAAAAAAGGCAAACGAAGGTCTGCCCTTTGGCCGTCTGATCGACCCCGTTGAGGTTGCCCGTGCCGTCTTATTTCTGGCTTCAGATGACGCCGGAATAATGACGGGGTCCGTTATCCACTATGACCAGTCGGTCTGGGGCGGCTATGACGGTCAGGCCCCCGGCCCGGCAGAGAAACTGTCCGAAAAGTGAGCGTGCGCATCGCCATAAAACCTGTTCTGTATGAAAAGCCGCCGACCCCGCGGCAAAAGAATGCCTTGATACGGAAACCCGACAAACGATTAAAATTTCTGAAAGACCAAAGCTCTATGATGAACAGGTGAATATACAAATTTTGTGACATTCGCAGTTCAAATCTCACTGGCAGCAACGTCATGTTAATATTGAACAATTTGCAGTAACAGATTGGAGATTTTTGTTTATTCTTGAATAAAATACGGGAAACAGATAGAAAGGTATTGGGAGGAAATATTTGTGAGTCTGTTAAAGCTCGAAAACATTTCCAAAAGTTTTGGTGCAATTCATGCACTGCAGGGTGTGGACCTGTCGATCTCGCCGGGCGAGGCTGTGGGTCTGATGGGCGATAATGGCGCCGGCAAATCAACGCTGGTGAAAATCGTCGCAGGGAATTTCCCGCCGACAGACGGCACGATCAACATTGATGGCAGTCCCGTAGAATTTTCCAAACCCATAGATGCACGCGAAGCCGGTATTGAAATCGTCTATCAGGATCTCGCACTGTGCGACAACCTGACGGCCGGCGCCAATGTCTTCCTCGGCCGTGAGTTGAAAAAGAAAATCGGTCCGTTTTCGATGCTTGACCACACAACAATGTACAGGAAAGCTGGCGAGCTTTTTACTGAACTGAAGTCCGAAACACGGCCGCGTGATCTCGTCCGGAAAATGTCGGGCGGACAACGACAGGCGGTAGCCATAGCGCGTACACGGCTAAGCGATCCCAAGCTGGTTTTAATGGACGAGCCGACAGCCGCGATTTCAGTCCGTCAGGTCAAAGAGGTGCTGGCCCTTATACACCGGCTAAAGGACACGGGGCACGCCGTCATTCTGGTCTCCCACAGGATGCCCGACGTATTCGAGGTCTGCGACCGCGTGGCCGTATTGCGTCGCGGCATTAAGGTTGCGGACAAAAAAATCAGTAAGACATCACCGGAAGAGGTTACCGGGCTAATCATCGGAGCGATTGAAGCCGCATGAACAAAAAGAAACAAAAAACCCAGAAAGACCACGCTGTCATTGACGACAGCATCACCCTCCGCCGTGAGGTGTCGGGATTTGCAGCGATACTCAGAACCCAGCCCTTTTGGGTTTTCGTGGCCCTGCTCACTCTGGCTTTCATCATGAGCTTCGTCTCGGACGCTTTCTTTACCGAACGCAACATTTTTAACATTACCCGCAATATGGCCTTTTTCGGCATTATGGCCCTGGGCATGTCTGCGGTCATCTGCACAGCGGGCATCGATCTCAGCGTGGGTTCTCTTGTCGGTCTTTCCGGTATTGTCACCGGACTCATTATGCAGGCCGGCTTCGGTATAGAGCTTGGCTTTCTGGGCTGCATGTCAGTCGCCGCTCTCGTCGGGCTTGTGAACGGCTATCTGATCGCCTATCTCAGAATGCCGCCGTTTGTGGTCACACTCGGTATGCTGTCGGTTGTCGTATCACTGGCAAGGGTAGTCTCAAACAACCAGATGATCTGGATGTTCGGACCGGACCAGGAACTTTTTGAGTGGATCGGCGGCGAAAGCGTCCTTGGCGTACCCAACGTGGTTTGGGTTCTGGGAATCCTGACCGCCATATTCTGGTGGATATGGCGCTATACGACATGGGGCCGCTGGGTGATTGCCATCGGTGGAAATTCCAATGCGGCAAGACTTGCAGGGATTCCGGTGGAGCGTGTCATCGTCTCGGTTTATGTCGTCTGCTCGCTTTGCGCCGGTCTCGCAGCATTTATGTTCGTAGGCTATACGGGCTCGGTGACCAATGGGATGGGCTTTACGTGGGAGCTTACGGTCATTGCGGCAACCGTGATCGGCGGCGCCAACCTTCTCGGCGGGATTGTCTTTGCCGTTGGCGCTCCGATCGGGGCGGCCTTGATTGAACTTATACGAAATTCGCTGCTACTCGCAGGCATCCCTGCACTCTGGCAGCAATTTTTTGTGGGATTGTTCCTCATTATCGCAGTTTTATTGGAACAAATCCGCAATCGAGGGGGGAAGTAACCCCCAATACCAAGTCTTCATTAAACCTAGAGGAGGAAAACATGAAGAAGTTACTTACCACTACACTAATCGCCCTGATGGCGATGTCCGGGGCGGCTTTGGCCGACCAGACATTTGCTCTCGTGCCAAAAGCGATGAACAACCCGTTCTTCGACCTTGCTCGTGACGGCTGTTATAAGGCTCAGGATGAACTTGATGATGTAACTTGCGAATATATCGGACCAGGGGAGCACACTGAGCTTGAACAGATCCAGATCGTACAAGACCTTATCACAAAGGGAGTTGACGGTATCGCTGTAGCACCTTCAAACGCTCCGGCAATGGCCAAGGTTCTGAGGAGTGCTAAAAAAGCCGGTATTCCCGTGATCACATGGGATTCAGACCTGCTTCCCGACGATGTCGGTCTGCGGACAACTTACGTTGGCACCAACAACTACGATATTGGTGTCAACCTCGCAAAGCTGGTTAAGGCTCGTCACCCTAAGGGCGGCACAATTTGCCTTCAAACAGGTGGTGCGGCTGCCGCAAACCATAACGAGCGTCTGAAGGGTGCACGTGATACGCTGTCCGGCAAGGACACCGGCACGCCTCCCGGTAAGGCACTGTCAGGCGAGGGAGGCTGGACTGAAATCTCCGGTTGCCCGTTAATCACAAACGACGACGGTAACGTCGCAGTTCAGGGCATGTCGGACATTCTGGCCGCCAATTCCAACCTGACGGCATTTCTTTCCACGGGTGCATTCACCCAGTGGTTCGACAATGCATATCGTAAGGCCGTTGCCCCTTACAAGGCAAAAATGGATTCAGGCGACCTGACTATCGTTGTGGCCGACACGCTACCCATGCAGCTTGAACAGACCAAAGACGGGCTGGGCAACGGCCTGGTTGGTCAGCGTCCATACGAAATGGGTTATAAGTCAATGTTCATTCTGAAGGACATTGTTGCTGGTAAAACGGTTAAAAGCCCGATTTACACTGGCCTGGACGTTTGTGACAATAAAAATATAGACACCTGTGTTCAGTAAAACATAGTTGTAAAAATTTATGGGCGGCACGGGTCTTTCGTTGTCGCCCATTTTCTTTATCAGGAGGTAAGAGATGACGCATCCGGTCTTAACCAAAGGAGCTGTTGCAGTAATCACCGGCGCCGCTTCAGGCATTGGTCTTGCGACAGCGCAGGCACTGTCCAAACGCGGGATGAGCATTGTATTGGCAGATCTGGACATGCCAAGGCTGGAAAAAGCTGCAGATACTCTTGACGGCCCGGTTCTCTGCCGGGCCATGGATGTCGCCGATGAGAGCGCCGTGGAGGCGCTGGCCGAGGCGAGCCATTCAGAGTTCGGACATGTTGATCTGTTGATGAACAATGCCGCAACCCGCGTGGCCGGAGGAGATAATGAGACGCTTGAAAACTGGCGCCGCACAATGGATGTCAACTTTTGGGCTGCCGTTCTCGCCGAAAGGTCTTTTCTGCCGCGCATGACAGACTCGGGCCGCCCGGGAATCATTCTCAATACCGGCTCCAAACAGGGCATTACCAATCCCCCCGGCAATATTATCTACAATGTGACCAAGTCAGCACTCAAAACCTACACCGAGCAGCTTGAGCATAAACTTCGAAATACCCCGGACTGCCGGATTACAGCCCATCTTCTGGTCCCCGGCTTCACACTCACCGGTCCGCACCCGAAAACCGATCCCGGCGGCTGGTCTCCGCAGGAGCTGGTAGAATATATGTTGCCGCGTCTCGATCGCGGGGATTTTTATATCATCTGCCCGGACAACGAAGTCACATCCGAGATGGATGCAAAACGGATTGCCTGGTCGGCCGAAGATATCATCGAAAACCGCCCGGCCCTATCCCGCTGGCATCCCGACTGGACTGAAAAGTTCAATCAGTCATGATCGATGCCCACCATCACTTCTGGCATCCGTCCCGAGGCGATTACGGATGGATGCCGCCCGATGATCCGGTACTGACGCGCCCTTATGGCCCTGCTGATCTGGCGGGTGGTCTGGCCGCAACCGGAGTGCAGAAAACCGTGCTGGTTCAAGCGGCACCAAGCGTTGAAGAAACCGAATATATGCTGGGCATCGCAGATTCAACGCCGACTGTGGCAAAAGTGGTTGGCTGGATTAATTTTGAGGATAAGGGACAGCGGAGTATTTTAGAACGGCTGGCCCGGCATCCAAAATTTTCAGGTGTGCGCCCGATGATTCAGGATATCGCTGATGACGGCTGGATGCTTCGCGATGACATCCAATGGGCGTATGAAGCCCTGATTGATCTGGACCTCACATTCGATTGCCTGGGATTTCCACGGCATTTGACTTACTTTCATGAGTTGCTCACACGCTATCCAAAAATGCGGGCGGTTCTTGATCACTCCATGAAGCCTCAGCTCCGCTCACACTCCGATGAAAATTTAAAAATCTGGTCAGAAGGTATGTCGGCACTGGCCAATGACACGGAAGCATGCTGCAAGCTATCCGGCCTTGTGACCGAAGCGGAAGAAGACTGCTCAGACCTCGTGTTGAAGCCCTACACTGACCATGTTATAAGCAGTTTCGGCCCCGAACGCGTCATGTGGGGTTCAGACTGGCCGGTTTCAAGGCTTCGGTGTGAATACTCCGACTGGTTCAAACAAGCCCGGCGCCTGACCGAAAACATCGGCACCGAAGCTCAGGAGAAAATTTTCTCCATGACGGCCAGGAAATTTTATCGCATCGAAAAAGGAGGCTAACGATGGATTTTGCGAACTACCCAAGCTTGAATGGCAAGACCGTGTTTGTGACCGGGGGAGCGTCGGGCATTGGCGCCGAAATCGTCAAGGCCTTCGCCGATCAGGGAGCAAAAGTTGGATTTTTGGATCTGGATGAAGCCTCAAGCGCGAAACTCGCAGAGAAGACGACCGGCAAGATAGAGTTTGAAACTTGCGACCTCCGCGACATTGACGGATTGCGCGCCGGACTCTCCAAGCTTCAGGACCTTCTGGGACCGGCTCAGGTTCTGGTCAATAACGCAGCTCGAGACGACAGGCACGACTGGAAGGACGTGACGCCCGAATACTGGGATGAACGCATGGCGACCAACCTGCGCCACATGTTTTTTGCAATTCAGGCCGTGGCCCCTGAAATGATAAAAGCCGGCGGGGGAGCCATCGTCAATATGGGCTCCAACTCCTGGTGGGAAGCCGGCGGCGGATTCCCGGCCTATGCAACGGCAAAGTCGGCGGTCCACGGCCTCACACGCACTATGGCGCGCGACCTCGGGAAGCACCGCATACGGGTTAATACCGTAGTGCCCGGATGGATTATGACGGAACGCCAGAAAGAACTGTGGACGACACCGGAAGCGCTGGAGAATCACAGCAGACGCCAGTGCCTCCCCGATCTGATTGAGCCGGTCCATGTCGCACGAATGGTCGTGTTTCTGGCCTCCGACGACTCGGCAATGTGTACCGCCAATAACTACATGGTCGAAGCAGGTTCCATATAAAAAGGAGACAATCATGGAAAAGAAAAATATCGGTGATACCGGCCTTAGCGTAACGCCCCTGTGTTTAGGCACAGCGAGTCTGGGCAATATGCCCGACACCTACGGATACGAAGTCAGTGACAACCGTGCCCGGGAAACCCTCAATGCCATTTTTGATGGGCCGGTCAACTTTATCGATACCTCCAATAATTATGGTCTGGGCCGGTCGGAAGAGCGAATCGGTGCCGCCCTCCGCGAAAGAGGGGGATTGCCGGATGGTTTTGTTCTATCAACCAAAATTGACAGGGACATGGAAACAGGCCGGCTCGATGCTGTCCGGGTCAGGCAATCATTCGAGGAAAGCTTAACGCGGCTGGGCCTTGAAAGAGTACAGCTTCTGCACGTCCACGACCCGGAACATTGCCGTGATCTGAAAGAGATAACCGAAGAAGGCGGCGCTTTGGATGAATTATTTAAACTTAAAGAAGAGGGTCTCGCCGATGCCGTTGGTCTGGCCATGGGCAAGCTTGATGTCATGGAGCCAATTATACGCGAGAGACCTTTCGATGCGCTTATCAATCACAACCGGTGGACTGTGCTGAACCGCAGTGCCGATACGTTATTCACCGACGCATCCAAGCGCGGCATTGCGGTCCTCAATGC